>JAPULC010000271.1 GCA_027295305.1 Gammaproteobacteria bacterium | reverse complement strand
CCTCAGCTTCCGTGTGATCGGGCCGTCCATCGAGACCGATGAGACCGTGATCGACATTCGGCCGGAGCGCATCGGCGAGGACCCGATAGAGGCGCCGCTGGTGCCGGAGCACGATGGGAGTCGGTCCGTGAGCGCGCGGGGCAGCTCACACTTTCCCCTGTGGGGACTCATCGCCCTTGGCGGGCTCGCGATCGCCGGGGGGGTCTACTACTACCTCAATTTCTCTTAGTTCATGTCCAGAAATTCGCCGTCCGGGCGAATTTCTTCCCACGCTGCATCCATGCCCCGGATTGCTAGCTCCGGGTGGTTTTCTGGAACGCCGACAGCTGCTCGCTCGAGGCTTCCTTCTGGTGCTTGCTCTTCCATTCGGCGTACGGCATGCCGTAGACGATCTGCCGGGCCTGCTCGTAGTCGAGCGACACGCCTTGCTCTTCCGCGGCGGCCAGATACCACTTCGACAAGCAGTTGCGACAGAACCCCGCCAGGTTCATCAGATCGATGTTCTGCACGTCCTTGCGCTCATCCAGATGTGAGACGAGCCGACGAAAAGCAGCGGCCTCGAGCGCGGTACGCGTGTCCTGATCCATGCTGTACTCCCTGCGTTTTTCAACGTTGCTCCATCATACCGAACGCGAGGTAGCTTCGGGTATGATCGAGCGCTTGCCCTGAGATCGAGAGCGTCGTGGAACTACTGCTCAGCCCCGAAGTCTGGATCGCCTTTCTCACGCTCACTGCGTTGGAGGTGGTCCTCGGCATCGACAATATCGTGTTCATCTCCATCTTGGTCGCGCGCCTGCCGAAGGAGCAACAGACGCGTGGCAGGTTGCTGGGACTGAGCCTCGCGATGGTGCTTCGAATCGGCCTGCTGTTCTCAATCACCTGGGTGATGGGCTTGACGGATGAACTGTTCAGCCTGGTTGGCGAGTCCATCTCGGGCCGGGATCTGATTCTGTTGATGGGCGGTGCGTTCCTCATTGCCAAGTCCACGATGGAGATGCACAGCAGCCTGGAGCACGGCGCGTTGGATGCTTCCTCGAGGGGAAGTGGATTTCTCGCTGTGATGGTGCAGATCGCGCTGATCGACGTCGTGTTCTCGTTGGACTCGGTCATCACCGCGGTGGGCATGGTGCAACACGTGCCGGTCATGGTCGCGGCCATCGTCGTGGCCGTTCTGGTGATGATGTGGGCGTCCGGACCGATCTCGCGTTTCGTCGAGGATCATCCGACGGTTAAGATGTTGGCGCTGTCGTTTCTGTTGCTGATCGGCACCGCGTTGGTTGCCGAAGGAATGGGTTTTTACATTCCCAAGGGATATATCTATTTCGCGATGGCGTTCTCGTTGTTGGTGGAGATGATGAACCTGCGGATACGCAAGCTGCGCAGGCCGATTCGACTGCGAAAGGCGCAATTCGCGGATCTTTATCTGGAAGACCAAGAAACATGAACAGGAACATGAATAACAAGAGGGAGCACGATGAGCGAAGATGACCTGCCGCGCCACATCCGCCGCGAACGCGATCGTTGGAGGAACCTCTCGCGAGGCCGCCCGCGGTGGATGGTCGAGCCTGGGCCGGGCCAGGAATCGGTGTGGGATTATCCGCGCCCGCCACGGTTGGAACGTGTGGAGCAGGAGCTGCGCGTCGAGTTCGGCGGCGTGGAGATCGCGCGCACACGAGATGGCTATCGGGTGTGCGAGACCTCGAGCCCGCCGGCGTACTATTTTCCTCCGGACGATGTGCGCCGCGATCTCCTGATGAGCGAAGCACGCACCGCGCTATGCGAGTGGAAAGGGGTGGCCTCGTATTGGTCCGTGCGGGTGGCGGATCGCGTGGCCGAGCAAACGGTGTGGGCCTATCCGGAGCCCTGGAGTGGTTTCGAAGCCATCGCGCACTTCTTCGCCTTCAACGCTTCGTTGATGGACGGGTGTTTCGTGGGTGGTGAGCAGATCAGGCCGCAGCCCGGCGACTATTACGGAGGCTGGGTCACCGAAGATCTGGTGGGCCCGTTCAAAGGCGAACCGGGCACCGAGCATTGGTAGGCGCAGGCAACATTGCAGGTCCGGCGTGGGATCTCACGAGTGAATACCCTGACGCCGAATCTGCCGAGGTCGAAGCGGACCTCGCGCGTTTCGACGAGCTTGCCGCAGCGATCGAGGGACACAACGAGACCCTGCTGGAATTCCTGCCGGTGGCTACGAGCGTCGAGCCGGATTCCACGGCCATTGGCGTTGCGCAGCAGATCCATCTGCTCTCGGAGCAGGCGTTGCGGTTGCTCAGCAACATCGGCAACTACGCCAATTGTCGCGTGAGCGTTGACAGCACCGATGAGGCGGCCTTGCGATTGCAGGGCTTGCTGCAGCGCCGGCGTAGCCGCTATGGCGATGCGCTGTCGCCGCTCGAGCAATTCCTCGATCGCGTGGACGACAGCGTGGTCGAGGCCTATCTCAAAGGTGACATCGCGTCCAACACCCGCTTTCAGGTCCTTCACCGGCGCGAACGTCGCCACGAGCTGCTGAGTCTGGAGGAAGAAAGACTCGCCGGCGCTCTTGCCGAGGACGGCATCCATGCGTGGGGGCGGCTCTATAGTCAGCTTTCGGGAACGCTGCGATGTCAGGTCGACGTGGCGGGAGCGCAGCGTGAGATGGGCATCGCCGCAGTCAGCGGTTTGATGCTGAGGGTCGACGACGGCGTTCGTGAAAGTGCCTGGCGCAGCATCAATGCCGCTTGGGAGAGTCAGATTGAGACCTGCACGGCGGCGTTGAACGCCATCGCGGGTTGGCGCCTGGAGCTCTGCAGACGTCGCTCGATTAAACGCGACGTGCACTTCCTCGACTCCCCCGTGCACGCCAATCGCATCGAACGCGAAACCCTCGATACGTTGATGAGCGTCGCGCGGGAGGCCGTGCCGCTCGCGCAGCGCGTGGCGCTTGCACAGGCCCGTGCCTATGGAAAGGCGCGTATCGGCCCGTGGGATGGACGGGCCCCTGCCCCGAGCATCGTCGAGGGGCCCCCGGGGGTCGTCGAGGGGCCTGGAATTGCATTCGACGAAGCGATTGCACAGATTCGTGAAGCCTATGGCAGCGTGCGTCCAGAGATGGGGGACTTCGTCGCCATGATGGCGGAGCGCCGCTGGATAGAGGGCACGGTGAGCGACAATAAACGCCCCGGGGCCTATTGCACGCGGTTCATGAAGTCCAAGACACCGCGGGTCTACACCACTTACACCGGCGGCATGAGCGACGTCATTACGCTTGCTCACGAGCTGGGTCATGCGTTTCACGGCTGGGTGATGCGCGATCTCCCCGATGCCCAGCAGACCTACGGTATGTCCATCGCGGAGACGGCGTCGACGTTCGGTGAATCCGTCGTGCGCGACGCGCTTCTCGAAGCGGCAACCGACGATGCAGCACGCTTTCACATTCTCTGGGAGGATTGCTCGGCGCTGCCGACGTTCGTTCTGAACATTCCGGCGCGTTTCGAGTTCGAGCGGAAGTTCTACGATCTGCGCGAGGAACGACCCCAGCGGCCCGCCGAGATCAAGGCGTTGATGTCGAATGCCTGGGAAGCGTGGTATGGAGATTGTCTTTCGGAGCCCGATCCGATGTTCTGGGCATCGAAGCTGCACTTCTACATTTCCGGGACGAGCTTCTACAACTTTCCGTACCTCTTCGGCTATCTTTTCAGTCTCGGAGTCCATGCCCAACGGGAGCGCTTGGGCGCGGACTTCTATGAGGCATACGTGGCGCTCCTGCGCGATACGGGAAGAATGACCGCCGAGGAGCTCGCTCAGAAGCATCTGGGGGCGGATCTCACCAAACCGGATTTCTGGCGCGCCAGCGTTGCGTCGATGCACTCGAAGGTGGAGCAGTTCGAGGCGCTCGCGTCAGAGCTCTTCTGATCGCATGACCACATCCTCGTACGCGATCGTGGGCATTGGCGGCCGCCATCGGATGTCTCGAAGGGCCATCACCGAGAAGCCGATGCTCAGCCCGAAGATCGCCTTCTGCGGGCTGCGGATCAACGCGCAGGCGCATGGTCGATTCTGACCGGGATTGCGGCTAACAGATCCATTGAGTGGGAGGCGCGAGGTTTCGATCGAGGAGTTGGTACCTGGGAATGGAGCTGCCGGACTATCCTATCGATGCACGGGAGTGAAGAGGGCACTCAAGTGGAAGTTGAACAGTTCTCGGAGATCGAAAGTGAATTCCTTGCACGCGTGCGTGCCGATCCACAGTGCAATGCATGTACCGTCGACCGAAAGTCGCGCCCCTACTCGAGGCTCCTGCACCCAATCTGGGAGGATCAGACAGGCTGGGTTCTTACGCACCGCAATTCTCATAAGAGCAGGCACCTCGAGATCAATCCTCACGTGTCACTCGCCTACATTCGGGGCCACATCCAGAAGCCGCTGTACGTCGACTGTATCGCCGAGTGGACCGAGGAGCTGGACGAGAAGCGTCGAGTCTGGGAGCTGGTGAGCAACACGCCGGAGCCGGTGGGCTTTGATCCCGCACCGGACTTCGTCGAACCGAGCCACGCGAACTTCGGCTTGCTCAGGCTGACGCCATGGAGAATCGTGCTGGTGGATTTCCCCGCACCATCTCTCGATGCAGGTCAGCGCATCTGGCGGGATCGGAGTTAGCCTTGGATGCCCAAAGATCGCGACACAGGCCGTAGTCCTACCTCGAAGGAACTCAGGGATGCGGATCGCATAGCGAATCTGCCCCCAACCCAGCAGAAAGATCATCCATCCGCCGTTCCTGCAGATCCGAGCAAACTGGATCACATCAACACCTACGGGCAGCTTCCCGAGTTCTACATCGATCGACCGTTCAGCTGTAGGCAGTGCGGAAAAAGAGAGATCTGGCGGGCTCGCGATCAGAAGTGGTACTACGAAGAAGCCAAAGGCCACATCGACGCAGTCGCCGTCGAGTGTCACGATTGCCGCAAGGCAAAGAAGGCCGGTCGGTCATCAGCGTACCCAACTCATGCATCAAGAGATGACCTAGGCGTCAAAGGAGTCGACTGATGAAGCAGCATGGAGCTCGTCAACCGAGCGGCTCGAGCTCCGCACTGAAATGCCTGAGCACCTTCGGGGCCTTCGCCAGCCTGAACCCTCGAAGATCACAACCTCGCTTTGCCACCTGCCCACCGACCTCTACCACGTAGTCGATGTGACTCTGGGTGTAGACGCGCCGCGGTATTGCCAGCCGCAGAAGCTCGAGCTTTGCCGATTCCCCGAACATCAGCGTGCCGATTTCGACCCCGCGCACGCCCCCCTCTTCGTAGAAGGCACAGCAGAGGGATTGGGCGGGAAACTGGACATTGGGGATGTGGGGCAGGAACGCGCCTGCGTCGATGTAGATGGCATGCGCGCCGGGTGGTCTGACGATCGGTAAACCCGCGCGCTCGAGGCCTTCGCCCAGGTAGCATGTCGATGCCAGTCGATATTCCAGATAGTCCTCCTGAACCACCTCCACGAGTCCCACCGCGATGGCTTCGAGGTCGCGGCCCGCGAGCCCGCCATAGGTAGGAAAACCTTCCGACAGGATCAGCAGCTCCTGCTCCTGGGCGGCGAGGTGATCGTCGTTGGCGGCGAGGAAACCGCCGATGTTCGCAAGCCCGTCCTTCTTGGCGCTGAAGGTCGCGCCATCGGCGTGGGAGAAGATCTCATGGGCAATGGACTCGACGGCTCTGTCGGCGAATCCTTCCTCGCGCAGCTTGATGAAGTAGGCATTCTCGGCGAAGCGGCAGGCATCCAGATAGAAAGGCACACCATGGTTTCGGCAGAGCTGACTTGCACCAGCGATATTCGCCATGGACACCGGTTGCCCCCCACCGCTGTTGTTGGTGACCGTGAGAATCACGCAAGCCACGTCGGCATCCCCCGCGAGAAGCGCTTCGAGCGCCTCGAGATCCATGTTCCCCTTGAACGGGAGCTCCCGCGACGGGATCAGCGACTCCGGAATCGGCAGATCGACGCCGCGGCCACCGAGATACTCCACGTTGGCGCGGGTGGTATCGAATAGATTGTTGCTCGCGACGGTCTTGCCTTCGACGCCCAGGCACGAGAAGAGTATGCGCTCCGCTGCGCGCCCCTGATGCGTGGGGATGATGTGCTCGAATCCGGTGAGCGCCTGCACTCGGTCGCGAAATCGATACCACGAACGGGCGTGTGCGTAGGACTCGTCGCCGCGCATGATGCCGGCCCATTGCTCGGAGGACATGGCGCCGGTGCCGGAGTCGGTGAGCAGATCGATCAGCACGTCTTCGGCGCGCACGCGAAACAGGTTGTAGTGCGCGCGCGCGAGGATCTCGCATCGCTCTTCGCGCGTGGTCATGCGGAGAGGCTCCACCGACTTGATGCGGAACGGCTCGATGATGGTTTTCATGGGGCTATTCATAGGGGGGAGGATAGTTCGCTCTTCGCGAATGCGAAGCGGTAGTGTGTCGACATTGCTTTTGCCGGGCGCAGGGTCCCGGGCCTACCTCAGATGGTCGAGCATGCCAAGCAGGGGTCCGAGAATGTCGGCGCCGAGCTTCTTCGATCGTTCGGGCGACCAACCCCGCACCGCATCGGGCAGCGTGAGATTGTCCTTGAACGGCATTTCCAGCGTATACGCCAGGCAGTCGAAGGTGTTCGCCACCCAGTTGGTGGCAATGCCGAGATTGGCTTTGCCTGCAGGTGTGACGGGATAGCCGTATTGCGTCTGGAATTCAGGCGTCGCCTCCAACATGAGCTGTTTGAAGCGCACGGCGAGGTCTCTGTGTCTGTCGTCGTACGCCTCGGCGCCTTCGGCCCCCGCGATGAACAGATACGGCATGATCTCGTCGCCGTGAATGTCGAGGAAGAAGTCCACGCCACTCTCTTCCATGAGGGCTCGCACGTGGGCGACTTCGGGACTTCGTTCGGCGTCGGGTGCGTTCCACTCACGGTTGAGGTTGGTCCCGACGGCATTCGCCCGCAGGTGCCCTCGCGCAGATCCGTCGGGATTCATGTTGGGAACAAGGTAGAGTCGGGCACGGTCCAGGAGCTTTCTTGCCACTGGATTCGCCGGGTCGAGGAGCGCCTCAGTGAGTCCCTCCATGAACCATTCCGCCATGGTTTCCCCCGGGTGCTGGCGGGCAATGATCCAGCAATGGCGCGGGGCGTCGGACTTGCCCGCGGCCAACACGTGAAGGGCCCTGCCATCGGGTGTGGTACCGGTGGGCAGCATCTTCACGCGCTCGTCGGTGCAGAGCTTCGCGACGAGGTTGTGATGTCGATCCAGTGAATAGGGGGCGAAATAGGCAAAGCGAGTGAGTTCCGCGGTGGTGGTGTGTTCGATGGTGAGGAGCTTCGCCTCGAAGCTCGTAGCGGTACGCAGCCAGATCTCGCCATCGTCGGAGGCAACGGCACGGTAGTTTTTCCAGCCCCCTTTGAAGCTGATGTCCGCGGCGTTCTCGAAGATCAGCTTGAGGTGGGTTCCACGGGGCGCCAGGACCTCGAAGTTGAACCACTGGAGAAAGCCCGCCTTGGCGTCGGCTTTGATGCGAAGGCGTATGTCGGCCGGGTCGTCTGCTGCGAGCACCTCGATGTTGCCGCCATCGAAGTGGCTGTCGATGCGTAAATGCTGCACGTGGCGGGCTACTGTCGACGGGTGAAGGTCCAGGCGTCGCCGTCGGACATGCTCGGATTGAAGGCATAGCCGCCCCAGTCGAACTCTCGCGCCTGCTTCACGCTTTTGACGCGGTTCTTGATCAGGTAGCTCGACATCATTCCGCGTGCCTTCTTCGCGTGAAAGCTGATGAATTTGTACTTGTCGTTTTTCCAGTCCTTGAAGTTCGGCGTCACGATGCGGGCGTCGATGGCGTCGTCCTGGATTGCACTCCAATATTCCTGCGAGGCGAGATTGAAGAGCACTTTGGGCTTTTCCTGCACGATTGCGCAATTCAATGCGTTGGTCAGCCGCTTGCCCCAGAACTCGTAGAGGTCCTTGCCCTTCGGGTTCGTAAGGGATGTGCCCATCTCCAGCCGATACGGCTGGATGAGGTCGAGGGGCCGCAACAGTCCATAGAGTCCCGAGAGGATGCGCAGATGCTTCTGCGCATAGTCGAAATCGCGCTCGCTGTACTGGTCCACCCCGAGCCCCACATAGACGTCGCCCCTGAACGCGAGAACGGCCTGCTTGGCATTGGCAGGAGTGAAAGGTGTGTGCCAGTCCGTGTAGCGCTGATAGTTGAGATCGCCGAGCTTGCTGCTGATGCCCATCAACGACGCTATCTCGTCCGGGGATCTGTCCCTCAGCACGTCGATCAGCTGCCTCGAGTGACTCAAGAAATCCGGCTTGGAATGCTTGTCGGTGGTGGACGCCGAGTCGAAGTCCAGGGTTTTAGCCGGTGAGATGACGATCAACATGGGCCAGACCTAGCTACGATCAAGTTAGGGCACGCTAGTCTAGTTTCCGTTCGGAAACTAGGCTCCTGGGCATGGATGCCCCGAAGGAAATTGTCATGGATGGCAACCTTCGGACCGGAAAGCACCTCGAGGAACGTCAGGCGGTGAGGCAAGTGACTGAAAATAGAGGTATTTCTCCTCATCTTGAGGGGATCTATGGCAGCCTTCACGCGGGGGCGATTGGGATCCCGAGCCGACGATGAGCAGTGTCCTGAAACGCTACGACATCCTTCTGAGCGTCGTTCTCTTTCTACTCGTAATTCCCGCCGAGCGCCTCGGCGTGTTCGCGGCAATCGAGGACGAGATTCACGGATATTGGCACCTGCTGCGCTGGAACCGAGCACCGCCAACGCAGACGACGTTCAGGGGCGATAGCATCGTGATGGTCACCACCGACGACGCCTTCTACGAGGCTTACGGCGCATACCCCTTGCGCCGGTTCGACTATGGGGTGCTCGCCAGGAACCTCGGGCAGCTTGGCGCCAGGGTAGTCGTGATCGTCGCGGGAATGGATCAGCCGAGCCCCACCGGCGATGACGATGCCACCGCACGCATGTATGCGCAGACGCGAGATGTGTTGCTCGCCTCCATCGTCGACGTCGACGTCCTCGGACGCACGGCGCTCGACATCACCTATCCCGTTGCCACGTTGCGAGGAAGTACCCACAGCGGCTATGTCGAGCGGGTGCCGCGCACGCGTGCGATGCGGGTGCGGGTCTACGAGGAGATGGTCGGGCGTAGGGATGGTTGGCCGTTGTCCGTGAAGGCTTTCGCACTGTACCGGGACGTCGAGCCCAGTGTCGAAAACGCCACGCTCGTGGTCGGCGAGCTTGCGACACCCCTCGAGCATGGCACCGACTTCCATGTCGACTACCCGCGGATTTCCGGGAACACGCGATTCCTTTCGGACACGTACGCGATTCCTGCCATGCAGATACTGAAACTGCGCGAGCAGCTCCCTGACGACGTGGTGAAACTCACGTTCGAGATTCGGGACAGGATCGTGCTCGTGGGAGATATCTCGGAGATGACGGGGGATGCCTTCGATGTACCTGCTGGCCGCGTCTACGGCGTGGAGATGATCGCCGCTGCGATTCACACGCTGCTCAACGGGGTGCCGCTGGCAGCCGCACCGATATGGGCGAAGGGATTGGTGAGCCTCGCGTTTCTCATGCTGATCGTTGGGACCGCATGGGTTCGTCGGAATCTTGCGCGTCTGCTACTCACGCTGCTGATATTTGCTGCCTACCTCACGGCCGTTGCGCTTGCCTATGCCGAGCTCGGGGTGATCCTCGCGGTGAGCGGCAATGTACTGGCGGGTATCCTCGGAGCCGCGCTGATCAGCCTGCGGATGCGTCTCACCGCTCCTTCAACGGGGCCGCGCCGCCAGGGCCGCCCCTTCGAGCGCATGCGACTTGCTGCGCTCGCTCTTCAGGGACAGGGCAAACTGGATCAGGCGTTCGAGAAGTTTCGCGAAATGCCGCTCAACGACATCTCGGCGGATCTCGTCTACAACCTTGGACTCGACTTCGAGCGCAAGCGGCTGTTTACGCGGGCGGCGGAGGTATATGGACATCTCGCGCAGTGGGACGAAGATTTCAAGGACGTCGCGGCGCGCGTGGCAAAGGCAGCGCGAGTCGAAGCCGATCCACTCAAAGCAGCGCGCAGTCTCGGCGCCACGATGGCCCCGGCGGGCAGCGCTCTGCAGGTGTCGAGCTTCGGTCGCTTCAAGGTGGTCGAGGAGCTCGACGAGAAGGCGATGGGCACCGTGTATCGCGCTCTGGATCCCGAGACCAATCGCTCCGTGGTCATCGAAACGATGTCGCTGTCGAGCACCTTCGGCGGTGATGCGCTCGAGGAGGGGCGAGCGCGGTTCCTTCACGAGGCGCGCTCCGCCGGGCGGCTCGATCATCCAAACATCGTGGCGATCTACGACTCCGGACAGGAGGACGATCTCGCGTTCATCGCGATGGAGCATATCGAGGGTCACGATCTCAGCCGCTATACCCTCAAGGGAAATCTATTACCGCTGGATGTGATTTTCAGCGTGATCGCCCAATGTGCAGACGCACTCGACTACGCCCATGGCGAGGGCGTAGCGCATCGGGACATCGAGCCATCGAACATCATTTTTGAGCCGAAATCCGGCAAGGCGAAGGTCACCGATTTCGGCGTTGCGCACGTTGCCGACACCGGAGTGAGGTCCAGCGTGCGTGGAAAGCCAAACTACATGTCGCCGGAAGAAGCGCAGGGTGGACAGGCGGATGGTCGTTCGGATCTGTTTTCGATTGGTGTGGTTCTCTACCAGCTCGCTTGCGGGGAGTTGCCCTTCCAAGGTGATTCGATGGCGAGTTTGCGGTATAAAATCGTGAACGATGAGCCACCCGACATAATGAAGATCGATCCACGCGTACCGCCGACCGTTCGCAAGGTCCTGGACAACGCCTTGAGGAAAGATCCCAAACGTCGTTATCCCAACGGCGCGAAACTGGCGGAACATCTACGTCTCTGCAGGCAGAGGCTCGCCTCAGCGCGGAAGACGGCATGAGCCTCAGAGGCAAGGTCGACATCGTCGCGCTCACCGATCGAGGGCTGGTCAGAGAGCACAACGAAGACCGCATCGGGTCCAACCTCGATGTCGGTCTCGCGATCCTTGCCGACGGCATGGGTGGGCTCAATGCCGGTGAGGTCGCCAGCGCGATGGCGGTGGAATTGATCAGCTTCGAGCTTGCGCAGGTCGTGCCGAATCTCGAAGTGGTCGGAGGCGACGGCGCGAGCGGTCACACTCTCGAGTCCCTCGCGGTCGATCAGGCCGTCAAGAAGGCCAATGAGACGATCTACCAGGTCGCCCAGAGTCAGCCGCAATGTGCCGGCATGGGAACGACGCTCGTGCTGATCCTGCTCTATGATAATCACATCACCATTGCGCACGTGGGCGACTCGCGCCTCTACCGTTTGCGCAAGGGTACGTTTGAGCAGGTGACGGTCGACCACAGCTTGATTCAGGAGCTTGTTGATCGCGGGTTTTATACGCGTGAGGAAGCACGCCACTCGGCCAACAAGAACATCGTCACCCGGGCGATCGGGATTGCGCCGAGCGTGGAAGTGGAGGTGCAGGAGCAGGGCGCACGACTCGGTGATCTGTTTTTGATGTGCTCTGACGGGCTGAACGACATGGTGGTCGACGACGACATTCAGCGCATCATCGAGCTGTACGAGGACGATCTCGAGGCCGCAGCGCAGGCGCTCGTGGACACGGCTAACGCCAATGGCGGGCGCGACAATATCTCGGTGATCCTCGCGAAGGTGAGGAAGCCGTTTCCTCACCGAACTGGCCTGATGGACCGGGTGCTTCGATGGTTCGATTGATTTGCGGGACGTATTGAGATGGCTGCAAAGGTGATCCTGACATTCAACGACGAAACGGTTGGAGAATTTCTCCTCGACAAGGAGTCGATGACCATTGGCCGGCGTCCCACGAGCGACATCTACATCGACAATCTCGCGGTGAGTGGCACCCACGCGCGCATCCTCACGATATTGGAGGATTCCTTTCTCGAAGATCTGGAATCCACGAACGGCGTATTCGTCAACGGTCAGCGCGTGAAGAAACATGCGTTGCAGGAAGGTGATGTGGTCATCATCGGCAAGCACGAGTTGCGTTTCTATCCCGATGAGGCGAGTTCCGTTGTGACCGGCGCCTCCGAGGGGTTGATCACCCCGAGCTATCCGGAGGCGCCCGTTGAGTCGCCTGCCGAGGAAATTCAGTATGAACCTTCCGAAAAGGCGGTGGCTGAGGCCGCGACCTCGGGTGGTACTGCGAAGCTTCGCGTGATCACCGATGGCGGGCCGGGGAAAGAGCTGCTGCTGACGAAGTCCATCACCACGGTGGGTAAGCCGGGGGTGCAGGTGGCTGCGATCTCGAGGCGCCCTCAAGGTGATTTCATCGTGAACGTCGAGCGCGGCGAAGGGACCAAGGCGCCGCTCGTGAATGGTGCGCCGTTGGGTCATGGTTCGTTGCGCCTCGAGCATCAGGATGTGATCGAGATCGCCGGTGTGAAAATGGAGTATCTCAAGGAGTGATGCCGCGGCTTCGCATTGCGTCGCTTCTGCTTCTGTTTTTCGGGTCATTTTTCGGGTCTGTGACGCTCGCGAACAACGTGCCGTTGGCGAACGTGGCCCAGGCACAAGGCAGTGTCCAATTCTCCAGCGGTGGTGAAAGCTGGCGGGAGGTCACCCGCGCGAAATATCTGTTCGAGGGCTACCACGTTCGAACGGGAAGCTCGAGCTCAGCCGAGGTGATCGATCACGCGTCGGGGCGTGCCAGGGTCCTCGGCGCGAACAGCGTGATCGCCATTCGCGATGGTGCCGTGGTGCTCGTCTCAGGTGAGCTTTCAGAGCCGGGGGAGGCGCGCGGCGACATCTGGAAAGCCCTCGAGAACCAGTTTGCGAAGGCCCGTGAACACACCCGTTTGCGGCACGGCGTGCGCCAGGACGAGCCGGTGAAGGTGGCGACCAGTGGCGCGATCACGGTATCACAGACTTATCCGGAGCTTGTTTGGGAGAATGTCGGCCCGGGATACGGCTACCGTCTCGTGGTCGATGACGACGCCTTTGAGGTGCCGATTGCGAGCACCGAAGAGATGATTCGATTCGCGCTGCCCGATCTCGCGCCCGGCGAGCACGCCTTCATGGTCCAGGTGATGCTCGGGGGCGAAGTGATCTACACGCCGCGCGGGAGGAGTACCCTTGCGTGGCTATCCGCTGAGGAGAATCGAGAGTATCTCAGCGTGGAGAAAGGGCTCAGAGAGGATTCCGATGACGACGCGTTCGTGGTCGCACCGTTCATGGGGGCGCGGGGCTTTCTCGTCCCGGCAATGGATTCCTATCGCAGTCACTTCCAGAGCAATCGGGGGGACAACGACATGCGTCCATTGCTCATCAAGGCTTATGATGATCTGATGCTCTTCGACCTCAAGCAGAAGGAGGCGATCGCCTACAACGCCATCCTGGCGGCCGAGGAGGACTAGCTTGTTCCTATCCAGAATGCGTAGCATTCTGGATCGAACTAGCGAACCGGGCATGGCTGCCCTTAGCAAAACCCGCTCTTTGCGGACTCTCTTTAAGAAGA
>JAPULC010000270.1 GCA_027295305.1 Gammaproteobacteria bacterium | reverse complement strand
ACGCCGTCGCAGCGTTCATCGAATACGCCGATGATCAGTTGTGGATCGCTAGTCACCTTACGCAGCTACTGGGCGTTGCGCTGATAGTGTGTGCTTTGATTCAGTTGTCACGCCTTCTTGCGAGCGGATCCGCCAGGGGTTTGGCGTGGATCGGTGCGGCTGGCGCAATAGCGAGTCTAGCGGTCGCAGCCACACTACAGGCCGTCGATGGAATTGCATTGAAGATGATGGTGGATGCCTGGGCTGCTGCGGCAGAACCGGACAAAACGATATTGTTTTATGTGACCTACGGAGTACGCCAGGTTGAGGTGGGTCTGGCGAGCATTATGAGTCTGCTCTTTGGCCTCACAATGTGCGTGTATGGCGTCGCGGTGATTTCCGATCACAGTTTCGCTAAATGGTTGGGCTGGATAGCGATCATTGGAGGGATTCCAACAGCGATTGCCGGTGTAGTTATCGCTTACACAGGCTTTTCCGGACTGGCGATGTCAATCAATGTGCCGTCCAATTCACTGCTTCTCATTTGGATGATAGCGCTGGGCGTTCTATTTCTGCGTCGCGACACAGAGGAGTCCGCCACCGGCTCAAGCGAGTGACTGCTCATGGCCGAGTCCGTGACCTTCCTTCGACTATCCCTTAACCCCAACAAATGTGGGAGGTTCATTGGGATTCGCATTCCTATTGGTTGGAATAGGAGAAGAGCCACTCTTCGAGGCAGCACTGTCCTCGCGTCGCTGCACGCCCGCAGGGTTTCACTATCCCGGTGTATCCAACGGACGCGTTGCATCCGCGAGTAGCCGCCAGCTCGCATAGATCTCGTCGTAGGCATGCCGCGCATCACCGGGTTCCAAACGATGTTGAATCTGCGCCATGACTTTCGCGGCGGTATCGATGTCGGGTTGAAGACCCAGCGCCACGGCGAGATACATCGCCGCCCCTCGACCTTCCACGGCAGCGTCCGAGATCTCCAGGCTCGTCCCGAGGGCATCGGCCAGAATCCTGCTCCATACCGGGCTCTGCGCACCGCTGCCCGTCAGGCGAACCGACGTTGGCTCTCCGCACCACCCACGCACCTGCTCGAAGATACTGCGAATCGCAAACGCGGCGCCCTCCAGCACCGCCCGGTACATCTCGGCCTGACCGTGGTCCACGCCGAGGCCCGCAAACACGGCGCTCGCCCCCGGGCGTGCTTCGGGGGCAACCTGGCCGGAAAGAAACGGTAGAAATCGCACGCCGTCGGCGCCCACGGACACCTCTGAGGCCTGCGCATCCATCTGCCGAAACACGGCGCGGCGATCGTCGCGCGGATAGCCAAAGCAATCCAGCAGCCAATCCACCGCCCGTCCGGCCATGACCGCGTTGCCTCCGATCACGTGTCGATCGGGGGGCAGGATGTAGAAGCGATACGCCCCCGCCGGATGTTGTGATGTGATTGCGCGAACCACTGCGTGCGTGCCGAGGGTGATGGCATACGCACCCACCACACCGGCGCCGGCGCCAACGTTGGCGCAGATCCCGTCGTGAGCGCCCACAGCGACGGGCAGACCTGCCGGGATCCCGAGCTCGCGTGCGGCTTGGCTCGTGACGTGTCCCCCGATATCCCATGGCAGCGCCGGACGCGGTAGCAACGATTCGGCGATGCCGGTGTGCGCGAGGGCCTGCGGATCCCACGTGGGACCATCCGGCCCGGATGTCCAATCCGTCACCGCCTCGCCGGTGAGGCGATAGAGCAGAAAGTCCTTCGCGTACAAGGCATGCGCGACATGTGCGGCGCGCTCAGGTTCGTTGCCTCTGAGCCACTGGAGCTTCGCCATCAGTGCGGATGCGTAGTTGGGAAGGAATGCGCCCCCTTTGCGCCATTCCATGAGCGCGCGGAGCTCATGGACGTGAAGACGCCCGGACCAGGGCGGCGCCACCACCTTGCCCGCTTTGTCGATGAAAACTCCGGCACCACCCCGTCCAGACAGGGAAACCCCCAGCACACCAGCCGGGTCGACAGCATCCTGCTGTATCAGCCTTCGCGTGAGCTGACACGCATCGCTCCACCACTCGTCCGGCTCCTGATATGCGCCCCGCTCGCCGCGATGCTCGCGATGTCGCACGGACTCCTGGCCAAGCAACCGTCCGTCGGGCGCGAACGCAGCGACCTTGAGCCGCGTGGTACCGAGATCAAAGGTGAGAAGCGTCTCGCTCATTGCTACATGTCAGGCGGCTTCGCGCTCGACGCCGTAGCTCTCGGCGTAGGCTTTGAAGCGCCTCCACTCGCGTTCCGGGTCGAGACCGTATCGCTCGAGGCTATATCGATGTTGGCCATGGCGGCCCTGTCGATTCTCGACCAGATATTGCTCCATGCGGGCACGTACCTCGGGGGGAAAGGACAGTGCCAGGTGAGCGTAGATGTCCTCGAGCACCGCGAAGGGATTCGCGATCAGCTCGGCATAGCGCACATCCAGGAAACGCGACTCGAGCGCCGGGTTGGCCGCGCGAAACTCGAGGGTCCGCTCGAGCCCAAGAGCCCAGAGCCGGCTCCACGTGGCGCCGATGTCCTCGAGATCGATGTCCTCGCTGAAGGCCTGCCTCAAGCTGGCGCAATGGCTCGCGATAGAGCCCAGCACCTTCAACGGGTCGCGATGGGTTTGAATGATGTGCGCGTCCGGATAGGTCGCCAGCAGTGCCTGCGGTCCAAACAGGTGACCGGGCGCCTTCAGAAGCCATCGGTCCGTGGGCGTGCACGCCTGGAACTGCTGCAGCATGCGCCGGTGATATTCGTAGGCAGGCACCAGGTCCGCCGAATCCAGCCACGCCTGGTAGTGCGGGACGTAGTTGGTGGTGTGGAACTGAATGCTACGAAACGCCTGGGCGGACATCGCGATACATTCCTGGGGAAGCTCCGCACCCACGGGATGGATCTTCTTGAATTCCGGGGCGATGCGATCCACCCAGTCGAGCAGCCGCTGAACCTGGCGGATGCGCCGATCACGCACCCCCGCCACCGGTGGCGGTGAGGGCAGCATCACTTCCCACGAGAGCGGGGCGCGCAATCGGGGATCCCTCGCCAGGAGCTCGAACAGCAGCGTCGAGCCGGTGCGCGGAAGCCCGAGAATGTATACTGGCGCCGTGATCTCCTGTTCCGCCACCAGCGGATGTGTCCGGCGGTCACGTTCCATCAGGAGCCGATTGGTGAGCAGCCGCAGTAGATAGGTGCGGGCCGACACGATGCCGACGAAGTTCAGCTTCGCCTCCTCGAGATAGGATCGACAGAGGATCTCGAGGGGCTCGATGAAGTCTTCGGGCCCGAAGTCAGTGAGCCTCGCGCGGCGGCTCGCCTCGGCCATGAGTGCCTTCGCGTCCAGACTCGTGGAGATCAGTCCCAACGAAGCAACCAGCGGCCCGCCACGATTGGCGAGCCTGATAAGGCTGGGTCTATATAAGGGATCGGTATAACTCATTGTCCATTTAAGGCAGTTGCACTATGGTTGGCGCCACCGGAATGGGGCTGCGCACGCCCGGCACCATCACAAGCGAGTGGGGGCCACGCCACGGCCATGACCGTCGACGAAATCACCTGTCACATACGTGAAGTCGCGGACTTTCCAGAGCCCGGGATGGTATTCAAGGACATCACACCCCTTCTGCGCAATCCCAAGGCATTCCGCCGGGTGGTGGAAACGCTTTCGGATCGGGTGGCTCGGTATTCTCCCGAGGCCGTGGTCGCGATAGAATCGCGGGGTTTTATTTTCGGCTCGGCGCTGGCCATGCATGCAGGACTGCCGCTGACAGTCTTGCGCAAGCCAGGAAAGCTGCCTGGTGAGATAATCAGCCAGGCGTACGATCTCGAATATGGGACGGATCAGATCGAGGTGCACAAGCACGACGTAACACCAGGCACCCGTTATGCTCTGATCGACGATCTCATCGCAACCGGTGGTACGGCGGCGGCTGGCGTGGATCTGATTCGCGACCTGGGCGGTATCGTGAGTTGTTGTGGATTCGTGATCGAGCTGGGTTTTCTAGGCGGTCGCGAGAGGTTGAAAAATTGTGATGTGGAGAGTCTGATTGTCTATCAGGAATGACCTGAGAGCACCAGAAGCCGCGAAACAAGCGGGAACGAGCAGAGACTAAAATATCCAATCGTCAGCGAGGCATCGGAGGGTGGCCAGTGCCTGCAGACGAAATGCGAAGCTGTCCCGCGGGAGAGATAGAAAAAACGATGTCTGAGTCTGAGATGCGTGCCGACGAGTTATACCAGGAGGAGATACTGCCGTCGGTTTCGAGGACGTTCGCCCTCACGATACCCCAATTGCCCGACCCGTTGGATGAGGTGGTGACGAACGCCTATCTGCTGTGTCGAATCGCAGACGCCATCGAGGACGAGGAATCGCTGGAGCCAGCGCAGAAGACGGTGCTCCACGACCGATTCATGGCGGTAATCGATGGCGAGGAATGTGCCGAGACATTCGGCCGTGAGGCCCACGCCCTTCTGAGCGAATCCACCATCGCGCCGGAGCGCGATCTGGTAGCCAACACCGCCCGCATCATCCGCATCGCCGCTACCTTCCCTGCGCCGCAACGCAAGGCTATTCGACAATGCATCAACAAGATGTGTCGGGGCATGCCTGAATTTCAGCACGAGACCAAGCATCACGGCGTCGCGACGCTAGCCGACATGGATCGATATTGCTACACCGTCGCGGGTGTGGTGGGGGAAATGCTGACCGATCTGTTCTGCGATTACTCCGAGAGGATGGCCCCTCACCACAACGAGATGTGGGCACTCGCCGGTTCGTTCGGTCAGGGGTTGCAGATGGTCAACATCCTCAAGGACGTCTGGGAGGACCTCGAGCGCGGGTTCTGCTGGCTGCCGCGCGATGTGTTCGACGAGGCAGAATATGACCTGCGCGAGCTATCACCCACGCACGATCGCGCCGCGTTCACACGAGCATTGCGCACCCTGATTGGTATCGCTCACGGGCATCTGCGCAATGCCCTCGAGTACACGCTATTGGTGCCGCCGAGCGAAAGCGGAATCCGCCGCTTCCTGTTGTGGTCCATCGGCCTCGCAGTGCTGACGTTGCGCAGGCTCCATCACAACCCGGATTACGTGCGCAGCGATCAGGTGAAGGTGTCGCGCCGCACGGTGGCGGGTGTCGTCCTGTCCACCCGCGCCACGGTGAAGAGCGATGTTGCCCTTCGACTTCTGTTCGACCTGGCCGCACGTGGCCTCCCTTACGAATCCCAGACGCAGCTGACCGAAGATCACGTGCGCGGACCGCGCTCGGTCAGAAACTGAAACAATGACGTTGCAAGTGTCCTTCGACCAGGAGGCGGCGAGCCTTCACAGCTCCATCGACCGCGCGCGCGATTCGCTGAAGTCCGCCCAGCACGCGGATGGTCACTGGTGTTTCGAGCTCGAAGCCGACTGCACCATCCCCTCCGAATACATTCTGATGATGCACTTCATGGACGAGCTCGACGAGGAGCTTCAGGCAAAGCTCGCCGTCTACATCAGGGCGCGTCAGAACGAGGAAGGCGGTTGGCCGCTGTATTACGCCGGCGAGACCGACATCTCCTGTACGGTCAAGGCCTACTACGCACTGAAGCTTGCTGGGGACAGCACCGAGGCGCTTCATATGAAACGCGCCCGCGAGGTTGTGCTCGCACGTGGCGGCGCCGCCCGTGCAAACGTGTTCACCCGCATCATGCTCGCGCAGTTTCGTCAGATTCCCTGGCGCGGCGTGCCCTTCGTTCCCGTTGAGATCATGCTGTTGCCCAAGTGGTTCTTCTTTAACGTCGACAGGGTGTCGTACTGGTCCCGCACGGTGATGGTTCCGCTGTTCATCCTGACCAGCCTGCGTGCGCATGCGAAAAATCCCTCCCGCACCGGCATTCAGGAGCTCTTCGTCACGCCGCCAGAGGAAGAGCGAAACTATTTCCCCGTACGTTCTGCACGCAATCGCATGTATCTGCTGTTGGAGCAGAGCGCACGCCGATTGCAGGCACTCATCCCCAGCGCCACGAGAGAGCGTGCGCTGCGTAAGGCCGAGGCCTGGGTCATCGAACGCTTGAACGGCGAAGAGGGTCTCGGCGCGATCTTCCCGGCCATGGTGAACGCATACGAAGCGTTGGCGGCGCTCGGCTATCCAGCCGGGCATCCGTTTCGCGCGACCGCAAAACACGCGCTCCGCAAACTCCTGGTGGTACGTGAAGACGATGCCTATTGCCAGCCTTGCGTATCGCCGGTTTGGGACACCGCACTCGCATGTCACGCGCTGCTCGAGGCCGGTCAGAAGGACGATCCAGAGGTGGGCCGCGCCCTCGATTGGATGGCGCCTCTGCAGGTTCGAGAGTGGGGCGACTGGGCGGTGCAGCGACCCGATGTGAAACCCGGAGGATGGGCATTTCAATACCGCAACGATCACTATCCCGATCTGGACGACACCGCGGCCGTCGCATGGGCCATGGAGCGCGCAGACAGAGAGCGCTACGCCGAGGAAATCGATCTAGCGGCTGATTGGCTACGTGATCTTCAAAGCCGTGATGGCGGATTCGCAGCGTTCGATGCGGACAACAACAACTACCATCTGAACGAGATCCCGTTCGCCGATCACGGCGCATTGCTGGATCCACCCACGGCGGATGTCAGCGCAAGGGTGGTGACGCTGTTAGGTCGACTGGGGCGAGACGAAGATCGCGAAGCCCTCGCGGAATGTCTGAAATATCTCGAGCAAGCGCAGGACGACGCGGGGCCTTGGTGGGGTCGCTGGGGCACCAACTACATCTACGGCACGTGGAGCGTGATGACTGGGCTGAACGAGGCTGGCTACGACATGGCGTCCGAGCCCTCCGCTCGAGCCGCAAGATGGCTGAAAGAGACGCAGCGCACCGACGGTGGCTGGGGCGAGACCAACGATACCTATCGAGAGGATGCTCCCGACAGCGAGGTCATCCGCAGCGGTAACCATGGTAGCAACGCGTTCCAGACGGCGTGGGCCCTACTCGCCCTGCTCGAAGGAGGGGAAGCCGATTGCCCCGAGGTGGAACGCGGTATTCAATACCTCATCGATCAGCAGACCGACGATGGCCTCTGGGATGATCCCTGGTTCACCGCCCCTGGGTTCCCGCGGGTCTTTTATTTGAAATACCACGGCTACAACAAATATTTCCCGCTATGGGCCCTCGCACGCTACCGCAATCTCCGCAGTCCCACGCCATCGGCCGAAGCTTGACACTCACGCGCCTGGGCTTCGTCGTCGCCTTGGGTGCCGAGGCAAGGGCGCTCGGCAACCTGCCCTCGAGTTGGACGCTGAAGGTCTCGGGGATCGGGCCTTTGGCCGCCACGACCGCCGCGCGCGCACTCGCAGCGCAAGGGTGCGATGCGATCATCAGCTGGGGCGTCGCAGGCGGCTTGAGCCCAATGCTCTCGATCGGGGATCTCGTCGTACCCGAGCAGGTGCAGCGCGAGGAACGCGTTTACGCGGTCGACCGCGAGCTGCGCGCGAGCCTCGTCGCATCCCTGGCGACCCACATCAACGGCGGCACCCTCATCACCACCGATGAGGTGATTCGCACACCTGAGATGAAATCCTCGCTGCATCGAGACCACGGCGCGGTGGCGGTCGATATGGAAAGCGCAGCCGTAGCCCACGTAGCCGCCGAAAATGGGATTGGATTTGCCGCCATCCGCGCCATCAGCGACGGAGCAACCGATGCGCTACCTCCGGGTCTGACGATCGCGTTGGACGTCGAAACCGGTGCACTGCGCGCCGGCGGCGTGTCGCGGCTGCTGCTGACGAAACCGCATCTAGTTCCTCGACTCGTGCGTGCAGGGCGTGATTTCGGGCGTGCGCTGGCGACGCTCAGCTCGGCAAGCGCGTCCCTGAGAGATGACGTCCACCGATGAGTGAGAACAACGATCTCATCGGTCGCTTCCTCTACCGATGGGTGGCCGCAGTGCAGCGGCACCCCGTCTGGGTGGTCCTGGCAGCAGCCTTGTTCACCGCGGTGTGTGTTCCGTACACCGTGCGCTATCTGGGGATCGACACAGACACGGCAGACATGATCTCCGATCGCTTCGAGTGGCGACAGGATTTCATCGCCTTCAGACGCGCGTTCCCGGAAGTCGTGACCAACGTGCTCGTCGTGGTTGATGGCGATAGCCCCGAGATCGCGGAGGCGGTGCAAAAGGATCTTGCTGCAACCCTCGAGGCACGACCCGATGTCTTCTCCCAGGTAATCACCCCCGGGGCCGAAGCATTTTTCGACACCAACGGTCTGCTCTTTCTTTCGACCGAAGCGCTCGACAAGACGGCAACCAACCTTGCACGTGTGCAGCCGTTCATCGGGCGCTTGCAGCAGGCGCCGCACCTCGCCGGTTTCATCTCGCTCATGCTGGATGCGTTGAACGCCGACGCTGAACTCGCCTACGACCTCGACGATCTCTACCAGCGTCTCACGCGCGCGGTGACCAGCGCCAACGATGGTCGCTTCCATCGACTGTCCTGGCAGGAACTGATGCGCGGCGGCGACTCCGATGCGTTTTATCGCAGGCGAATGATCATCGCCGCGCCGAGTCTCGACTTTCAGAAGCCGGCATCACGCCTTGACGCAATGGCGCTGATAAGAGTTGCGGCGGATGCACTTCCGCCAGTTCAATCCGGTGCTGCAACGGTGCGCCTTTCCGGCAACGTGGCGATGGAAGCCGAGGAGCTGCAAAGCGTCGCGAACGGCATGCTCGCCGGCGCCATCGCGACGCTCATTCTCGTGACGCTGGTGCTCTACATCGCACTGAGATCGGTGTGGCTCGTGTGCGCTTCGCTCGTGAGCCTGCTCGTGGGACTCGTGGGCACAGCAGCGTTCGCAGCGCTCGCAATTGGACACCTGAACCTCATCTCCATCGCCTTCGCGATTCTGTACATCGGCCTCGGCATCAGCTTTGCAATTCATCTGTGTCTTCGGTATCGCGAGCTTCGCTTCGGCGGTATGCCGAGCCCGGAAGCACTTTCCACTGCGGCAAGCGATGTGGGCACATCGCTGTTCCTCTGCGCCGCCACCACGTCGTTCGGTTTCTACGCGTTCATTCCTACGGACTTCGCAGGCATTGCCGAGCTCGGGCTGATCTCCGGAACGGGAATGTATATCAGCTTGGTCACCACACTGACGTTGCTGCCGGCGCTCATGCGTATCTTTCCGGTGCCGGCACCGCTGCTCGAGGATCATTTTCGCAGCCCACTGCTCGGGAACCTCGGTCGCGGCATCTCCCGGCATCTCTACTGGGTGCGCGCCGGCATCCTCATCGTCGCACTGATCGCAGTGTTCTTCGCCTTCAGAGTCGAGTTCGACAGCAATCCACTCAACCTCCGCGATCCCGACACCGAATCCGTTGCGACTTTTCTCGAGCTTCTGGACGATACGCGCACCTCACCGCTTACGTTGACGGTGCTGACTGAGAATCGTGCAACCGCGGCACGTCTCCGCACGGAACTCGCCGAGCTCGAGTTGGTGGACAGTGTCCGCTGGATCGAATCGTTCGTGCCGGCGGATCAAGACGAGAAACTCTTCACCATCGAAGAGATCGGTTTTCTGATGGGGGGTGACCTTGGGGATTTCACTCTGGAGCCCGTAGACCTCGAACGCGACGAGACGGCGATTCAGGCCCTCATCGATAGTCTCGCCACACAGCCCACACTCACACCGCCCGCACGTGAGCTCGTCTCGGCACTCCGGGGCTGGCAATCCCAACAATCCCGATCTGGCGCGCAGCGCACAGCACGCCTCGACCGACTCAGCGCCACCATTCTCGGAACGCTGCCCCGGGAGATGGAGCGACTCGACGCGGCGCTCTCGGCTGAAGGTTTCGAGGAAGCGGATCTGCCCCCGAGCATCACGCGACTCTGGACCACCAGCAACGACCAATTTCGCCTCGAGGTCGTTCCTCGGGACAACATCGGCGACAACGACCTCGCACGACGCTTCGTGGCAGCGGTCGCCACGGTTGCGCCTCACGCGACCGGGCTGCCTGCGGTCCAGATGTACGCGGGGGATGCGGTCGTGAGCGCATTTCAACAAGCGTTTCTATCGGCGTTCGTTCTGATTGCATTGCTCTTGTATGCATTGACCCGGCACCTGGGCATGACAATCATCGTGCTGGTGCCTCTGGTGTTCACCGCCATCGCCACCGCGGCAGCGGCGACGCTTCTGGAACGCCCGTTCAACTTCGCCAACGTGATCACTCTGCCGCTGCTGCTCGGCATCGGCGTGGACAACGGAATTCACATGGCTAACCGGCAACGAGCCGTGCCGGCAGCCGATGGCAACGTGCTCGGCACTGCGACCGCTCGGGCGGTCGTCTTCAGTGCGGCCACCACGACGGTGAGCTTTGGCAGCCTCGCATTCTCCGCCCACCCGGGCACAGCGAGCATGGGACTTCTGCTCACACTCGGAATGATCATTGCATTGGTCTCGGCGCTCGTGATTCTGCCTGCTCTCATGAGAAGGCCGAAATGAAGGCGCTGGTCACTGGAGCCACCGGATTCATCGGTTCCGCGGTGGCGCGTGCGCTGATCGCCAAGGGATACGAGGTTCGCGTGACGGTGCGTGGAGGAAGCGACCTCAGCAATGTCCAGGGGCTCTGTGCAGAGCAGGTCAATGCGGATCTTGCAGACCCCGACTCGCTTCGGCGAGCGGTGGAAGGCTGCGATGCGGTATTCCACCTCGCCGCAGACTATCGGCTCTGGACCCTCGATCCAGATGCAATGTATCGCGTCAACGTGGATGGCACCCTGCATCTGATCCGTGCAGCGGTTGACGCGGGTGTCGAGCGCATCGTCTACACGTCCAGCGTTGCGACGTTGGGACTCAACCTCGATCGCAGCCCCGCGGACGAGGAAACGCCGTCGTCGCTGACCGACATGGTCGGGCACTACAAGCGCTCAAAATTCATGGCCGAGGAAGCGGTCGGAAAGGAAGTGGAAGCACGCGCCTTGCCCGTGGTGATAGTGAATCCGTCGGCGCCGGTGGGGCCAAGGGACATCAAGCCGACGCCCACCGGACAGATCATTCTCGATGCGGCGCTGGGGCGCATGCCCGCCTATATGGACACCGGTCTGAACGTCGCGCATGTGGACGACGTGGCCGCAGGTCACCTGCTCGCACTCGAACGCGGCGAGAGTGGTCGCCGCTACATCCTCGGGGGCACCGACATGACCCTGAGGGAGATATTGGAGGTAGTGGCGCGGTTGCTGGGTACGCGAGCACCGAAGGTGCGGCTTGCACCCGCGGTGGTGTATCCCATCGCTGTGGTCAACGAAGCATGGGCCCGGCTGACGCGCAAGCCCCCTCGCGTTCCCCTCGACGGGGTCCGAATGGCCAAGAAGCACATGTACTTTCGCTCGGACAGGGCAATCCGTGAAATCGGGTATCATGCGCGCCCCGCCGAGGATGCCATCCGCGACGCGTTGGACTGGTTCCGCTCCGCCGGGTATTTATCTAGGTAGTCTTTCCGTTAGGAAACGACCTCCGGGGCATGGACGCCCCGGCATTTTTCGCTTTTCGGAAGCTCAGCTGCAGGAAAAGCAAGGAAACTGGGAGCTTGCGCAAACCACGTTTGCGGAAGCGTAAGAGGAAATTGCCGGGGATGGCAATTTCCGGAAAAAAGAGAAGCTCAATGCAGGCCACGGCTCGAGCCCAGCCCAACATCGCGCTCGTCAAATACTGGGGAAAGCAAACGGGAGGGAACAACGAGCCCGCAGTGAGCTCGCTGTCCATCACCCTCGACACGCTGTGGACCCGGACCCACGTGCGCTTCGACCCACAGCTCCCATCCGACGAATTCACGCTCAACGGCGCGCGCGATCCCGCGCAGGCGCGACGCGTCATCAACGGCCTGGAGATGATGCGCAATCTCAAAGGCATCGACACGAAAGCAGCGGTCGAGAGCGAGAACAACTTCCCCACGGGCGCAGGGCTGGCTTCGTCCGCATCGGGGTTCGCCGCACTGGTGACCGCCGTGGACGCAGCGCTGGAGCTCTCGCTGGAAACCGCACGGCTGTCGAGTCTTGCCCGTAGACTCTCCGGCTCTGCGGCACGTTCGCTGTTCGGCGGATTCGTGGAGCTCTGGTCGCTGCGGCCAGGCGAGCAGGAGTCTGCGGCGAAGCCGCTTCTCGATGCCGAAGACTGGCCGTTGGAGGTGGTGGTGGCCGTGGTCTCTGAGGAAGCCAAGGTCATTGGCTCGACACGCGGCATGGAGCTCTCGCGCGAGACCTCGGAGTATTACGCCCAGTGGCTGAACTCGGCTGATTACGACATGGAAGTGTGCCGTCACGCCGTGATGGACCGAAACTTCGAAGGCCTGGCCGAGATCAGCGAGCGGAGCTGTTTGAAGATGCACGCGGTGGCGCTGGCGACTCAGCCCGGCCTGATCTACTGGCAGGGACCCACCATCGAATGCATGCACCGCATCAGGCAGTTGCGCGATGGCGGAACGCCGGTCTTCTTCACGGTCGACGCGGGGCCCCAAGTCAAGGCGGTGTGCCTGCCCGGCCACGCGAGCGCCGTTGCCGCCGAGCTCGACGCCGTGCCGGGCGTGAAGCGCACGCTCATCACCGGCCTCGGGCCCGGGGCGCGCGTAGTTCAGGAGGGCTAACGTCCCATGATCGAGGCTCGTGCACCGGGCAAAGTGGTCCTGGTGGGGGAATATGCGGTGCTCGAGGGTGCCCCTTCACTCGTGATGGCGGCAGATCGCCACGTAAAGGTGATTCTCACCCCCAATGCCACGGGAATCGTGCGTATCGACGCTCCAGGGATTACTCGAAAGCCCTGCATGCTGCAGGTAGAGCATGGGAATCTCGTTCCGATCGAAGGGGCGCTGCCCGCAGCGCTCGAGGCGGTCGTCAAGCTCCTCCAGGCACTCGCCACCGAGGAGGGCGCAGCTTCACCCCTGGCACGGGGCATGAACGCACATCTGGACTCCACGGCGCTGTACGAGGATGGCGTGAAGCTCGGGCTCGGCTCGAGCGCAGCACTCGCGGTCGCCCTCTCGGGTGCTATCGTCTCCCTGGTAGACGGCCCGGCCCTCGGCGCGAATGCCAGCGGCTTCGAACGCCTGCATGCATTGCACGGTGCGATGCAGGGAGGGGTGGGCAGTGGCATCGACGTGGCGGCAAGCCTGCTTGGCGGGCTGGTGCTCTTTCGCCGAAGCGACGGAGAACTCGGGCTCGGGCACCTGCAGATGCCGATGGGCCTACGCTCGGCATTCATCTGGACGGGAGTGAGCGCCTCGACAAAGGACTTCCTGAAACGCCTTGATCGCTGGAAAGCTCGGCACCCGGACGAGTATCATTCACTACTGCGTGAGCTATCGTCGATAGCGACCGAGGCGGTGACGGCGGCGGAGCAGAATGCCGCGCAAGCGTTCATCGAGCATCTCGGTCGATACGGCGGTGTTTTGAGAGAGTTGGGTGATCGCTCCGAGCTGGGGATCTACGGGTCCTCCCACGGCGCACTCAGGGACCTAGCCGAAGGTTTTGGCATTACGTATAAACCCTGCGGCGCTGGTGGAGGCGATCTAGGTGTAGCTATGACGACCGACGACGAAGCGTTGGCGCGCTTCTGCGTGGGTGCTATCCACCTGGGAGCGAAACCCGTCGACCTGGAGGTTGAACAACATGGGCTCAGAGTCGTCTCGCAACAACGATAAAGACGGCGTCTCGAGGATTCCCGCGTTCTATAAAATGTCCGTGCGCGATCGGGTACGCGCCGTGCACGAGCGTGGTTTGCTGACGGAGGAGGATTACCGCTCACTCACCACCGGCGAGCACGTGCTCAAAGTCGGAACCGCCGACAAGATGATCGAGAACGTCATCGGCATCATGGGGCTGCCGGTGGGCCTTGCACTGAATTTTCTGATCAACGGCCGCGATTTCGTCATCCCGCTGGTGGTGGAGGAGCCATCCATCGTGGCGGCGCTCAGCTCGGCGGCAAAGACAGCGCGTCTCGGTGGTGGCTTCAAGGCACGCGCCACCGATCCAATCCTCATCGGCCAGGTCCAGATCGTCGATGTCGACGATGCGCAGCAGGCCCGCGAGACGCTTCTCGAGCATCGCGACGACATTCTCAATCTCGCCAACAGCCTTCACCCCAAGATGGTTGCGCGTGGCGGCGGCGCTAAGGATCTGGAGGTCCACATCCACGGCGGTGGTGACATACCCGTGATGGTGGTGCTGCACCTGTTGGTGGATACCCGCGACGCCATGGGCGCAAATCTCGTGAACACGATGTGCGAGGGCGTCGCCTCATTCGTGGAAAATCTCACCGAAGGCAAGGTATTCCTGCGCATCCTCTCGAATCTCACGGACCGCGCCCTCGCGTACGCCGAGGTCACGATCCCGGTGGCAAACCTGGAGGGCAAAGGTCATTCCGGAGAGCAGGTTCGGGACGGAATCATTCTGGCCAACGACTTTGCGCTGGCGGATCCCTATCGGGCAGCCACCCACAACAAGGGCATCATGAACGGCGTCGACGCCGTCGCGATCGCCACCGGAAACGACTGGCGTGCCATCGAGGCTGCGGCTCATGCCTATGCCGCTCGGGACGGACAATACCGCGCCCTCACGCGATGGTCGTGCAACGACGTCGGAGACCTCGTTGGGAACATCGAAATTCCGATGAAAGTGGGTACGGTTGGCGGCCCGCTCGAGTCGAATCCCACCGTGGCCCTCAACCACCGACTGCTAGGAGTCGAAAGCGCCACCGAGCTCGCCAGCATCATGGCGTCGGTGGGTCTGGCGCAGAACTTCAGTGCGCTGCGGGCGCTGGTCACCGACGGCATTCAGCAGGGGCACATGACACTTCACGCGCGGAGCGTGGCGACGGCTGCGGGCGCCAGCCCGGAGATCTTCGAGACCGTGGTGGAGCAGTTGATCGAATCCGGCGAGATCAAGGTCTGGCGCGCCCAGCAGATCATCGGCGATCTCGAATCGCCGGTCGCCATCGTTGGCCAGCAGGCGGCGGAGGACTCACCACGCCAGGTAGCCCACGGAAAGATCATCCTGCTGGGAGAACACGCGGTCGTGTACGGACGCCATGCCGTCGCCGCTCCGATTCCCCTGGCGGTGGAAGCACGGGTGGTCGACGCGCGCGACGGCGTGCAGCTGATGATTCCGCGTTGGGGCATCGAGCAGCGCATTCGGCCCCTGGATGAGAATCCTCAAGGGTTCGACCGCACCCTCGATCTGATTCTCGAGACATTGACCCTGTCAGGACGCTCGATGCGCATCGAGGTGTTCCCCAAGGTCCCGAGAGCGATGGGGCTCGGGGGCTCCGCCGCAGTGGCGGTGGCGATCATTCGCGCCATCGATGCGCACTTCGAATTGAAGCTCACCGACGAAGACGTGAACGCGCTGGCATTCGAATGCGAGAAGGTTGCCCATGGAACACCCTCGGGAATCGATAATACCGTGGCTACCTACGGGCGCTTCATGCTCTACCGGCCCGGGGACTCGGCCGAGATGACACCGGTCACTCCGGCGCGGCCGCTGCCCATGGTCATCGGGATGACGGGCAAGGAGAGCCTGACGGCCAAGACCGTTGCCAAAGTACGTACGGCCTGGAAACGTAGCCAAAGCCGCTACGAGCGTTTCTTCGACGAGATCGATGATCTTACGCTGCACGCCGTCGAAGCCGTGAAGGCCGGAGATCTCGAAGAGCTGGGGGATCTGATGAATCTTTGCCAGGGAATTCTCAACGGACTCCAGGTGTCCAGCGCGATGCTCGAGGAGCTGATCCAGATTGCGCGCTCCAACGGCGCAGTCGGCGCAAAGCTCACGGGGGGTGGCGGCGGTGGCTCGATGATCGCGCTGTGCCCCGACGGTACCGAGCGCGTGCGCCTGGCGTTGGAGGACGCTGGTTATCAGGCGATGGAGGTGGAGCTTGGCTAGCGACTCCAGCGCCGCCACCCGCGACGAAGTCGTCTCGTTCGACAGCGAGGAGCTGATTCTGGTGAACGAGAACGACGACGAGGTGGGCCATCTCGACAAATCGTCATGTCACGACGGAGACGGCGTGCTCCACCGTGCCTTCTCACTATTCATATTCAATGCGCGCGGTGAGCTCATGCTGCAGCAACGCAGTGGCGAGAAACGCCTGTGGCCGCTTTACTGGTCCAACAGCTGTTGCAGTCATCCGCGGCGGGGTGAAGCCATGGAGCAGGCCATTCATCGACGCCTGCAACAGGAACTCGGCGTCGACGCCGAACTCAAATATCTTTACAAATTCCAATATTCGGCCCAATACGAGGACCTGGGATCAGAGCGTGAGCTCTGCTGGGTCTATGCAGGTCGAACCGATGCGCAGCCTGGGATCAATCCCAACGAGATTGAAGACTGGCGTTTCGTCTCGGCCGCGGCATTGGAAGCGGAGCTCAAGACATCACCCGAGCGGTTTACGCCCTGGTTCAAGATGGAGTGGAAACGTATTACCAAGGAGTTCGCAAGCGTCGTTGAACGCTTGTAGGAACCAAAAAAGGACTGTCATGACTGTTCCATTGATTCAACAATACCGGGTAGCGCGATATCTGATCGAAAAACGGCTCAAGCGCGAGGAACGTTATCCCCTCGTGCTCATGCTGGAGCCGTTGTTTCAATGCAACCTCGAATGCGCGGGGTGCGGCAAAATCGACTACCCCGACGACATTCTACGAAAGCGCATCAGCGTCGAAGATGCTTTGCGCGCGGTCGATGACTGTGGCGCACCCATCGTGTCGATCCCCGGCGGAGAGCCGCTGATTCACCGTGAGCTTCCGCAGATCGTCGACGGCATAGTGGCACGCAAGAAGTTCGTATATCTCTGCACGAATGCCATTTTGATGAAGCGCAAGCTCGATGATTACACCCCCTCACCCTATCTGACGTTCTCCGTGCACCTCGACGGCAACCGCGAACGCCACGACGAGTCGGTGTGCCGCGAGGGCGTGTTCGATGAGGCAGTGGAAGCGATCAAAGCGGCTACCGATCGCGGGTTCAGGGTGACGGTGAATTGCACGCTGTTCAGCGCCGAAGATCCCGAGGACGTCGCCCGCTTTTTCGACTTCTGCATGACCCTCGGCGTGGAAGGCATCACGGTCTCACCCGGGTACAGCTACCAGCACGCGCCGCGACAGGATGTGTTCCTTCCGCGCGCGCGCAGCAAGGAGTTGTTTCGCAGCATCTTCCGTCTTGGCCGTGAGCGCGGATCCAAGTGGCGATTCAACCAGTCGAGTCTGTTCCTCGACTTCCTGGCGGGCAATCAGACCTATGAGTGCACGCCCTGGAGCAATCCGACCTACAACGTATTCGGCTGGCAGCGGCCCTGTTATCTCCTCGTCGACGAGGGCTACACGCAAACGTTCCAGGAGCTGATGGAAACCACCGATTGGGACAAATACGGCACCGGACGCAACCCGAAATGCGATAATTGCATGGCCCATTGTGGCTATGAAGGCACGGCAGTGGAGGACACCTTCAGCCACCCCTTCAAGGCATTGCGGTCATTCATTCGCGGGCCGGATACCGAATCACCCATGGCACCGGAGTTGCCAATTCTCTACTCACGCGCCGACGTGTCCGTGGAGCCTGGCACCGACGACGAACGCATTCCAGTCAACCAGCTATAGCGCTAATAGGCCTGTCACTCGTGCCTGATCCGCTGACCGCGTTCGCCCTTCTGAGCTTGCTCGTCTGGCTCACGGTATTGGCCGCTCCGTGGCAAGCGTGGAGCAGCAGAGAGCGGCTGGCGGCAGCGCGCATGCATGGCGATCTTTCAGATGTGTCCGTACTGATTCCCGCGCGCAACGAAGCCGCGGTGATCACACGCACCCTCGAAGCACTCGACCAGCTGGACAGCAACCTCGACGTGATCGTGGTGGACGACGCCTCGGAAGACGACACTGCCGAGGCCGCCGCTCGCGCCATGCCTCGAGCACGCATCGTAAGGGCCGCGCCACGTCCCGAGGGATGGAACGGCAAGCTCTGGGCACTCGAGCAGGGACGCGCGCACGTCGAGCGCCCCTTGACGCTGCTTCTCGATGCCGACATCGAGCTCAAGCCCGGGATCATCGACGCCATGCAGAGCAAGCTCGTGGACGAAGAGCGGGCCCTCGTATCGCTGATGGCGTCGCTGCGACAGGAGAGCGCTTGGGAACGGTTGCTGGTGCCGGCCTTCATTTATTTCTTCAAGATGCTCTATCCGTTTCGACTGTCTAACGCGAGGTTTCCCCTCGTCGCCGCGGCCGCGGGTGGATGCATTTTGATCAAAACGAACGTGATCCACGAGCTCGATCTCTTTGCCAGCGTTCGCGCTGAGCTGATCGACGATTGCGCACTCGCGCGACGCGTGAAATCGTCGGGCGGACGCACCTGGATTGGACTTTCACGCGATGTCGTGAGCCATCGTGCGTACGACTCTCTGCGACCGATCTGGGATATGGTCACGAGATCGGCCTACACGCAGCTCAAACATTCCACGATGCTGCTTTCGGCATGCACGGCAGTCATGATCCTGATGTTCTGGATTCCGCTCATGGCGCTGACAGGCGACCCCAGCGTCTGGCCCGGCATCGCGGCGCTCGCAGTCATGATCGCAACCTACATACCCACGCTGCGCTTTTACGATCGGAGTCCGGTCGCGGCCGCTCTGATGCCCGCGGTGGCTACCCTGTATCTGGCGATGACGTGGCATTCGGCCATCAACCATTGGCGCGGCGCTGGAGCGCAATGGAAGGGTCGTGCGTATGGGCGCACGGGGAAGGTCGTGCTTATGGGAGCGCCGGGTTCTGAGTAGAATGCAAAATTCACCACCGGGTCCTTGGATAGTGGACCACCAGGGAGTCTTTCCATGCAACAGATAGGCATTAGCGGCTTTGCCACGTACCTGCCGCCTTACCGTGTATGCCTGGAGGATTGGTGCGCATGGTCCGGCGAGTCCTGGGACAAGATCAGGACCGTGGTAGGCAATAGCTTCCGCATGCGTGGCCCGCATCAAAACGTCTACACCATGGCCGCCAATGCCGTCCTGCGATTGATCAAGCAATACGATATCGACCCCTCGACGATCGGTTATCTCGCGCTGGGCACCGAGTCCAGCACGGACAACTCCGCTGGCGCGGTGATCGTGAAGGGCATGGTGGACAAGGCGCTGAGATCGGAAGGCTGTCCCGAGATCAACCGTCATTGCGAGGTGCCGGAGTTCAAGCACGCCTGTCTCGGTGGCGTCTACGCAATGAAAGCCGCAGTGCGTTACCTGGCGTTTGACGGTCAGGATCGCACGGCCATCGTGGTGTCGGCCGACATCGCCGAGTACGAACGCGGCTCATCCGGCGAGCCCACGCAAGGCGCCGGCGCCGTGGCCACTCTGCTGGAGACCGATCCGAAACTGCTCACCGTGGACCTGCACCACTCCGGTAGCGCCGCCGACTATCGCGGGCCCGACTTCCGTAAACCGTTTATCCGATTCGCCCAGCAGACGCCTCCGGTCACAGGACATCTTCGGGACTTCCCGGTGTTCAACGGCAAATACTCGACCACTTGCTACGTGGACGAGGTACTCGCTGCGCTCGATGACATGTTCGGCAAGCGCGAAGTTGCACGCAGCGGCTATTTCCGAGACCTCACTGCAGTGTTCCTGCATCGGCCCTACGCCCGCATGCCGGAGACGGGTTGGGCTCTCGGGTATCTGTTCGCATTGGGTCAAGGCAGCGACGCCGACCGTGAAGAGCTCGCGGAGTACGCCGAAGCTGCGCAGATCTCACTCGATGACCTGCTCGCGGAGATGTCTTCCAAGCCACGCGTGTACGACCTAGTGGAGCATCGCAACATCAACGACGAGGTGTACCCCCTCGGTATGAACGTAGTGCGCACGTTTCGAAAATATCCCGCCTACGCACAGGTGGTGAGAGAGAAGATGCAATACGGCGCCGAGCTGATGAAAGAGGTGGGGAATCTCTATACCGCCGCTCTGCCCGCATGGATCGCCGCGGGGTTGGACCACGCTGCAATGTCCGGTGCCGAACTCGAAGGCGAGGAGATTTTGACCATCGGCTATGGCAGTGGCGACGCGGCCGAAGTGATTCCCATGCGGGTAGTCGATGGCTGGCAAGACCAAGCCCGGCTGATCAGCTTCGAGCGCTGCTTTGACGGCGCGTGCGATCTCGACCAGTCACAGTACGAGTGCCTGCACGACGGCGGCTATCCCGAGCAGCTCTCCATCGAGCCGCGGGGCGAGTTCGTCATCGATCGCATCGGCAAGATGGAGTGCAACGACTTCGACGAGAACGGGATCGAGTATTACCGGTACGTTGCGGGGGAGTGATTCGCGACCCCGGCTGAAGGCCGGGATGGTGCCAGGCACCACTTTGTGGTCCCGCCGTACACGAGCTGTTCGAAAGCTGTGCCTGTCCCCTCCTTACTCCGAACTGACCTTTTCGTCATGCGCGTGGCGTAGCCTAAGAAGGTGTCCGGCTCATCGCGTTTGTAGGTAGGAAACAGACGTTCCAACGTAACACGCAGTGACCACCCATAAGCCGCGTGCCGATGCAGAAAGTAGAAGATGAGGTTATCGCATGATCGAGCATTGCAACATACGGGCGTTTGAACACCAGGATCTCTCGCGGCTTCATGAGATTCGCGAGGCGGCGTACACACCCGTCTTCAAATCGTTCCGGAGTATCGTCGGCGAGAAGATTGCGGCAGTCGCACTTGCCAATGCGGAACGAGAGCAAGGCAAATTCCTCGACGAAATCTGCGAGGCGGATTCCGCACACGATGTGTTCGTGATCGAACACGAGGCAGAGATCGTGGCGTTTTGCTCGATCACGTGTAATCAGGAGACTAAGGTTGGCGTTATCGACCTGAATGCGGTACACCCCGATTGCCAGGGCAAGGGTGTCGGCACGTGGATGTATGAATACGCCGTGGAGCAATTGCGCGCGGTAGGGATGCGCGTTGCGGAGGTGGGCACCGGCGGCGATCCGAGTCATGCGCCCGCCCGTAGAGCCTATGCAAAAGCCGGCTTCGGCCCGGGAATTCCAAACGTGTATCTGTATCAGGAGCTCTCGACAACGAGCAGATGAACGGCCCGTGCGTTAGCCGAACCGGCCTCGACTGATCTTCTCCGTAGATCAGTCTTGCCAAGCTTTGGCCAGGGCGGAATGACCGCAACAGCGTTCGTGCCCCGATACACGAAGTGTCGTGCCGGCACTAGGTCGTCTGATCGAGCTCGATGTGATCCGTATTCGGCGCGGGCGGTGCCTCGTCGGCCGTTGGATCCGCCAGGTCCGAGCCCGCCTCGGCCACACTGATCGCAGAGGTATCCACCTCGACCGGGATCACCTCCTTCGGCTTCACGAGCGTGACCCCCACCTCTGCAATGGTGATGTCACTGGTATCCGGAACGTGCACCGGAGCGGCTTCAGTGGGATCGGTCAGATCGACGCCAACGTCCGCCACGCTGATCCCCGAGACGTCCGGAGGGGGCGGCGGCTCTTCCTTCACAACCACTTCGGCCAGACTCCCCGAATTCGCGGGCATCGCGGAGATGTGACTGACGTCCGGAACGTCCACCGGTAACTCCCGGGGCCGCTCCTCGGGTCGCACGAGATCCGACCCTGCCGGCGCAAGGTCCCAGGCCGGCCCGAATACGGCACTCGGCGTACTCGCGGGGCCCGCACCCGCCTGCTTCGCCACCAATCGCTCGGCAAGGCTCTTCTTGGCGCCTGCAGAGCGTGGAGTCGGTTTGGCTTCATTCGAGGTGGCCTGGCTCGCCGCGGCTCCTCGTCCTTCGGACGCAATCACCCGAAGCTTCGCGCCAACACTCTTGAATGCCTTCTGATACTTTGCCGCCGTGGCGCGATCCACGCCACGTTTGAGGGTCACGGGTTTCCCCTCGAAGAGCTTCGCGACCCTCGCTGCGTCCATCTTCAGAAGGCCCGCGAGCTTCTTCTGGACGGCTCCAACGGCATGCCCCTCGAGGAGCTCGCCGCGGAAGATCAGGTTGTAGTGTTCGGTCGCCATGGCCAAATTCTAGCCGATCAACGGCCCGCCCGAAGGCGCAATGCGCCACACAAACGCCCGCTCGTCTCCCTCCCCCAACAGCCGCCCCTGGACTCCGAAGACCTCCTCGACCAGCGCTTCGGTCAAAACCTCCCAGGGGTCGCCGCTCGCGATACTCTTTCCATCACGCAGCACAACCAGGCGATCGGCTAGTCGCGCTGCCTGGTTCACATCATGCATCGCTGCGAGCACCGCCACGCCGCGCGCTGAGAGCTGCCGCAACAGACTCCAGCTCTGCAGCGCATGGTTCAGATCGAGATGATTACCCGGCTCATCCAGAAGCAGAAACGATCCCGCATCCCCGGGCCAGAGCTGAGCAAGAACACGCGCGAGCTGCACCCGCTGTTGCTCGCCCCCGGACAACGTCAGATATCCACGCTTCCTCAGCACTGAGAGCGCAAGTGCATCGAGCACCTGGGAGACGATCGCCCCGTCGTGGCCGCGCGGGATCCTGCCCAACGCCACCACATCCTCGACGCTGAAGTCGAACCCGATGGCGTGGTTCTGCGGAAGAAGCGCACGCACGAGAGACAGCTCCCTGGCGGAAAATTCGGCAACCGGTCTTCCTTCCAGGCTCACCACGCCGGAATCTGCCGCCAGTTCCCCCGCTGCGACCGCGAGGGTGGTGGACTTTCCCGAGCCATTTGGACCCACCAGCACCACGATCTCCCCCGGGCCGACGTCGAGGCTGACATCCGACAGCCGTCCATCGACTTGCACCGAGTCGAGATGCATTGCCACTAGAGCACCGTGCGCCCGCGCGCGAGCAGCCACAGGAAGAAAGGCCCGCCCAACAGGCTCGTCATGGCGCCCACCGGAAGCTCCAGAGGCGGTGACAGATTGCGCGCGCACCACTCCGCCAACACCACCACCAGCGCACCGAGCAGCGCCGAGCCCGGCAACACCCATCGATGATCTGGCCCACTCCACAACCGCAGCAGATGCGGAACGATCAGACCCACGAATGCAATGACCCCCACCGCCGACACCACCGCTCCCACTCCCAGCGCTACCAACACAATCAGCCGTCGGCGCAAAGCACTCACGTCGATACCGAGATGAAATGCCTCGCGCTCTCCGAGCGCGAGCGCATTCAATGACGGTGCGAGGACAAGCAACCCCACGATCGAAATTCCCCCGGCAACCGACGCTGGAATCGTCAACGTCCAATCTGTGCCGGCGAAGCTGCCAAGCATCCACATTGTGAGATTCTTCAGCCGCTCGGCGTCGGCGAAATAGCTGAGCAGGCTGATGCCCGCCGTACAGATGGCCCCTAGGGCGATGCCCGCCAAAATAAGCGATGCAGCGCTCGCGAAACCCCAACGTCCCGCGAGCAGAAAGAGTGTGCCGGTCACCGCGAGGGCACCGAGAAATGCCGTTGCCGGCGTGAGCCATACCAGCGACGCAACGAGAAACGGGGCCGAGAGCGTCAAGGTGATTGCGGCGCCAAGCGCCGCACCCCCCGATACCCCGATCAATCCCGCCTCAGCGAGGGGATTGCGAAACAGGGCTTGCAGCGCTGCGCCGGATACTCCCAACACCGCACCCGTTGCCAAAGCGAGCACCAGCCGAGGCGCTCTGACTTGAGTGAGAATCATGACCGCCGCCGGGTCTGCGCGTTCGTTACCGGCGCCGAGGGCCGACATCACGTCGGCAACAGCAATGGGATAGACGCCCCAGGCCAGACTCAAGGTACTCGCGAGGCCGAGAGCCACCAGAAGAAGCGCGAGTCGGGACGTGTACGGCAACGAAGACCTCGGCGGCATGTAAGTGTCCTGTCCTGCGCCATTGTACTGACGCCGACCTTTGGGAATACTCTGACTTAGTCGATATAGGGGGATACAACGATGCCGACACCCGCACGCGTCGCGGTGCTACCGCAAGCTCCAGGACCACTTCGAATCGAGGAAGTCGATATTCCCGACCCAGAGCCCACTCAGGTCGTGGTGAGGCAGTTCGCCTCCGGTGTGTGCCACAGCCAGTTGCATCAGATGCACCGTCCTCGCCAGAACAACGTGATTCTCGGTCACGAGTCGACTGGTGTAGTGCTGCATACAGGCAGCGCCGTCAATCACGTCAAGGAAGGCGACATCGTTCTCGTCACCTGGGTGCCCAGGGACGCGTCCAATGCCAAACAGGCTCCGGTCGGCGCGGTGCTGCAGGCGTTCGACGGCCCGGCCATCGGCAACGTCTTCACCTGGGCCGATCACACCATTGTCGACCAGCAGTTCGTCGTGAAGGTCGACCCGAACATCGAGCGCAATGTGACCGCCATCATCGGCTGCGCGGTGATGACCGGCGCCGGCGCGGTGATGAACACGGCCGGCGTCCAACCGGGTCAAAGTGTCGCCATATTCGGGGTTGGAGGTGTGGGGCTTTCCGCTGTCGTCGGCGCGAAAATGTGCGGCGCAGATCCCATCATTGCGGTGGATCTCAGCGACGAGAAGCTCGAGTTTGCAAAACGTTTCGGTGCTACCCACGGAATCAACGCCGGCGAGGTGGACCCCGTCGAGGCGATTCACGATCTCACCCGCCAGGAGAATGTGTTCAGCATGGGCCGTCGCCCCATCAGCGGCGCCGACTACACGTTCGATTGCATCGGCGCGAAGGCCACGATGGAGCAGATCATCCCGGCGTGCCGGCCGGGTCAGTTTGGAGTCTGTCAGGGAGGCACGGCCGTTCTGGTGGGCATTCCGCAGACGAAAATGGAGCTCGACCCGCTACCGATAGTGACCCAGGAGAAACACTTCATCGGCAGCATCGGGGGCTCGTGCAGTCCCGATCGTGACTTCCCCACGTTCCTCAAGTGGTTCGAGGACGGCGATCTCGATCTCGGATCGATGGTGACCGAGCGCTATTCCCTCGAGCAGATCAACGAGGCCACCACGGCGCTCGAGAACGGGCAGATCAGCGGTCGCGCCATTCTGGAATTTTGAGAGGAGGAAACTTCGTGGCGGAGATCAACGCTGAGCAAAGTCGAGATGGGCTCACCAAGCAGATGGATACGTTTCTCAAGGACCACCGTCTGATGGTGCTCGCAACCGGCGGCAAAGATGGTGCACCGAAGGTATCCACGGTGCTCTATCAGTACGACGGCGACGACATCGTCATCTCCTCCAAGCAATACACCGCGCATACGCGAAACATTCGTCGACAGCCGAGCGTGGGGTTCGTCGTGAACGAGGGCCGTGGGCAGCTGATCGTCTATGGCCGAGCCGAGGTGTTCGAGAACGATCCGGAGCGCCTCGATCTCACTAAGGGACACATGGGACAACCTGCGCAGGTGACTTCACCGGAGGAGCGGGCCAAGCAGGATGCTGAGACCATCAAGCGTTTGGACGAGCAGGAGCGTACGGTCATCCGCATCAAACCCGAGCGCGGTCAGATCAATCCCTGACGAGCACCTGCTAGGGTCGCCCCATGACTGAGCTGTTGGCGCGCGATGTACAACCAAATGCCGTCAGAGCATGTCACGGTAGATTCTCGCAAGCTCGATGCCTCGGTGCCAGGCGGCGTCGATGCCACTTTCCTCTTCGAAGTGCCAGCAGTGAGATAGCACGCAATCCACGAGTCCGCTGGCAATGAGCATGCGCCGCGGGAGCGCCAACTCGAGACCAAGCACATCCAGGCGCTCGCGCACCAACGACTCGCGACGTTCTGCAGTGAGCGTGTCTGGAAGCTGATTCTGGAGAAAACGTCCCACCTCGAGACAGTGCGGTCCGACCACACCCTTCGGATCGATCGCCGTCCACCCGGACTCAGAGTCGAGAAGTATGTTCTCGTGATGCAGGTCGCCATGGAGCACAACATCTCCGTTCGAGCTGTGCAGAATCTCCTCGAAGGCTGCCTCTGCCCGATCGATCAGATCACGCGGCATGAGCCCCTGGGGATCCCACTGCGTTCGCGTAAGGCGAAACGCGCGTTCTACCCAGCCTGCAAATGTGGGCAAACCATGTGATGGTGGAACCGGCACGCACAGCTCACGCATGATTGACGCAGCGATCCGAGTTTCTTCCCGGTTGTCCCCAAGTTGCCACAACATCGTCCCGGGCTGGAGCCGGCGCATCAAAATGGCCCCCAACTCCGTGTCGGCATCCAAGAGCGGCACCGCGCGCCTGCCGCCGTAGAGCCGAAGCGCCTCCATCTCGGTGAAGAGCTCCGGGTTCGGCACACCGATCTTCAGCACCACCGGGTCGCCGGCTTCCGTGGTCGTGAGCTCGATATAGTTCATGCGAGCGACCGAGCACATCACGCCATCGTCGAGGCTCCACTTCTCCCTGCAAT
>JAPULC010000027.1 GCA_027295305.1 Gammaproteobacteria bacterium | reverse complement strand
CAATCCCGCACCAGCGCCTCCATTGCCGACGGTCCGTCCAGTCCGTGCAGGACGTGCTCGTGGCTTTGGATGACGAGGTTGAGCTCCTCGTAGCGTTCGCCAAGCTCGAACGCCATCTCGGTCAGCTCTGCTGTGAGCTGATATTCCTTCGAAATGCATTGGCTGACGCGCTCGAGCACCCCCGACACCGCATCGATGTCGTTACCGGTGCTGGGCTCGAGCACGACGAGCGCATCGCCTATGGTGGCGCCGACGAAGTCCTTGATAGGGTGCCAGAGCACGGCTTCGCCGCTCGCCAGATTGAGCTTGCCATCCGGGTTGGCGTTGTCCTCGTTCGCACGACGTTCGGCGACCAGCGAGGAGACACATCCTCCCAGGCTCTCATCGCTCAGCCACACAATCTCACTCGAGGCATCGAGCACGGCGAAGCCCATGGCGTCGAAGGGTGAGCGACACATGATCTCGGCATACTTCGGGTATGCCACTTTCTTCAGTTCGGCGGCGCTCATATCACGACGGCGCCCCCAGGCGCTTCGTTAGCTGGGAGACCAGGTTGCGCATGCTGATGGGCTTCTCCAGAAACACGAGATCGGGGATCGCGCGTGACCACTCCCGATGCTCGAGCTCCGGGCGCGAGGTCATCACGAAGATCGGATATTCCCGCTCCGGATAGTCTTCGTTGAGCTTGCGGCAGAGCGCTTCACCCGACATTCGTGGCATCTGAATGTCAGTGATCAGCGCATCGGGTGGCTCGCTCATGATGCTTGCGAGTGCCTTCTCGCCATCCGCGACGGAGTCCACCTCGAAACCGGCCCGTTCGAGTGAAACCTGAAGCACGCGGATGACATGAGGCTCGTCGTCCGCTATGAGGATCCTTCGCATGTTCGCACTTTCCTCGTCCTATGCTCCTTGCCTGAGGAGGCTGACGTCCTTTCCGAGTCGTAACGTAAAAGTCGTCCCCTGCCCGACCTCGCTTTCGACGTCGAGGGTCCCGTGGTGCAGCTGTACGATCTCCCTCGCCAGCGATAGCCCGAGGCCGTGGCCGCTTCTTTGTCGCACGGCATCGTCCTCGGACCTGTAAAACTTATCGAAAATGTGCTCGATGTCCTCGTTCGAGATTCCGATGCCCGTGTCGCTCACCTGAATCAACACGGCATCTTCGGTCTCGGTGGCATGTAGCGTCACCTTGCCGTTTGGTCGGTTGTATTTGATGGCGTTCGTCAGAAGGTTGTTGATTGCAACGCGCATGAGGTCCTTGTCGAGCAACAGCGCCGACATCTCCCGCGGGATGTCGAGCTCGAAGTCCAGCTCGCCCTGCGCCGTGCGGCGCATGGTTTCGAATGTATCGGAGAGGAATTCACTCACACGTACGCGCTGACGATCGAGCCCCAGTGATCCCATTTCGATCTTGGTGATGCTGAGCAGGTTGTTGATCAGGTCCGATAACCGCTCCACCTCGTCGCTGATGACGTTTGAGGCTTCCACCTGATAATCGCGATCCTCCCCCGCCTTGCCCTGCAGCGATTCGCTGTACATGCCAAGCACGTTCAGTGGCGTTTTGAGCTCGTGAGCGAGATGGCTGACGAAGTCTGCGCGACTCTCGCGTGCAAGCGATTCCGATGTGACGTCGCTGAAGAGGATCACCTGACCCGACTTGCGTTCGTGGTCCTCGGTGGCCGAGAGCGGAAGGATACGAATCTCGACGTTCTTGTCCGTCTCCGGATCCGGCTTGAACTCGAGTGAATCGCTGGCAAGCCTCGAGGAGCTGCTGGTTCGGTGACGCAGCAGGAATGCCCTGGGCTTCTCGAACGGGCACCACTCTTCGACGCTGTGTCCTATCACGTCATCCGTCTCGATCCCCAGGATCGCCGCCAGACGATGGTTGGCCATGATCGCGTTGCCGGTTTCGTCCATCACCACGACGGCCTCCGGGAGGGCCTCGAGTATCGAAACCATGCGGCTCTGGCGGTACTGGAGAACGCTGACCGAGGTTTGAAGGAGCCGTTCGCGATCGCCGAGGTCTTCGATCTTATCTGCGACGGAGTCGATGAACCCGTTGAACTGCTGGAGGAACGGGCGAAGCTCCGTCCGCGGCTCTAGCGTAACGCTTCCCAGCTTGTGAGCAGACAGCACGTTGTCCATGTGATCGATAACACGCGTTATGGGTTTGAGTTCTCGGCGCAGGAGAAAGTGCACGGTGGGTACCAGCAAAAATACCGGGAGCGCGAATGCTGCAAAGAGAGAAAGCTGCCGTGCATCGAAACCGAGCGTGGGCGCGAAATAGCCCACGCGAATCATTGCAACCAATTCTCCATTCACGATGACCGGCGCATGAAACTCCGTGATCTGGGAATCGGTCCCGGAGAGGGTGAGCTTGCGCTCGCCATGCCAATAGGCGGGTTCCGATGGAACATCGGCGGCCGGGATGATGACCCCGTCAGATGTAACCGCACGTAGAACACGACCGTCCGATGCCACCACGGCGGCGTAGGCCAAATTGGGATCATTCTGTCCGTGAGCCGCAAGTTCCAGCGTGCCGCGATGATCGGACGGCGCGACTAGCTGTTCCATGGGGACTTCCGCCAGCAGAGCACTTAGCCTGACACCCTGCTGTCGAATTTGTGTGATCTGGTTCTCAACTTCGTTAAATCGAAACAGACCGACAATGACGAGCACCGCCGCGAGCGCGGCTGCGATGAGCACGAGACTGAAGGACTGAGCACCCAGGCTCTGCACTCGCAGGCTGCGCGCCCACGATCCAAATGCATCAGGACTCCATCGCACCAATGCTACACCCCGATACATCCGTTGGCCCCACACTCTAGCCCGTGTTCTTCCAAAAGCACTTGCACTTAGTGCCGGTTTTTCTACCGCCGATGCCCGAGAGTCAAGCCGGGATTCGCGGATGCAGAACTACGTGCCGTTGCGGCTGCTCACGCGAATCGCACTCACGGCGATGCATCGACGAGGACATTACGGAGACTCGTGCTTGGCGGACGTCCCTGCGGCCCTCGGAATCGGCACCTGATAGAAGTAATAGTCGCCGCGCAGGCTTCTGTCATGTGAGCGTCCGGCGTGCTTGTGGCGGGCCGTGCTCCAGCGTCTGCGCTTTCGGGAGAGCCGGGATCCTGCTAATTTAGCCTCACCATTGATGTGGGAGCGGCTCAAGCCGCAAATGACCAGAGTTCCTAGGTCGTCCTTTTGCGACATCCTCTGGACGCTCTCCTCGGTTCGAAGCACATGACCAGCTATTTCATACGCCGCGCTTTGCTGGTGCTCCCGACGTTCGTGGGCATCACCGTGCTCGTGTTCGTGCTGACCCGTCTGGTTCCCGGGGGTCCCATCGAACGGATGCTGAACGAGGCGTTGATGGCGAGCGGAGATACCGCAGGGGCGGTGAGCCAGTTCGATGACGGCATCGGGGGGAGCGCGTTGTCCGATGCCCAGCTCGCACAGCTCGAGGCGTACTACGGCTTCGACAAGCCGGTGCTGGTGAGCTATTGGGACTGGCTCACCAAGGTGATGACGTTGGATCTCGGGCGCTCTACCCGATACAGCGATCCGGTGCTGGACATCATCCTGGATCGACTGCCCGTCTCCATCTTCTACGGCGTTGCGACGCTCATCCTGACCTATGGGGTGTGTATACCGCTGGGAATCTGGAAGGCGATCAGGCACAACAGCCCACTGGACAACCTGTCGTCGGGCATCGTCTTTTTCGGCTACGCCGTTCCGGGCTATGTGGTAGGGATCATTCTGCTCGTCGTTTTTGCGTCCCGGATGGAGCTGTTTCCGCTCGGCGGATTCGTGAGCAACGAATTCGAGGACTTGAGCGCCTGGCAGCAGGTGCTGGACGTGATCTACCACGCGGTGTTGCCGTTGGCAGCGTACACCGCGGGAAGCTTCGCAGTCATGACGTTCATGATGAAGAACTCTCTCATGGACAATCTTGCGGCGGATTACGTGCGAACGGCTATTGCCAAGGGTCTGTCGTTCAAGGAGGCCGTACGCCGACACGCGCTGCGCAACAGCTTGATCCCCATCGCCACGTCGTTTGGCAACAACATTTCGCTCATTCTGTCCGGTTCGTTTCTGATCGAGAAAATCTTCAACATCAACGGCATCGGGCTTCTGGGGTTCGAATCTCTGGTAGAACGTGACTACCCGGTGGTGATGGGAATACTGGTGATCTCAGCGCTGCTGTTTCTCATCGGCAACATTCTGTCGGATATCTGCGTTGCGCTCGTCGATCCGCGTGTGAAATTCGGCAGCAGCTCTTCCTGATGATTCAATTCAATCCTCTGACGATCAAGCAATGGCGTAGATTTCGCTCGATACGGCGCGGTTACTGGTCGGCGGTCGCACTAGTCGCGTTGTTTGTCATGAGTAGTCTCGGCGAGTCGCTGGTGAACAGCAGAGCGCTCATGGTGTCGTACGGGGGAAGCTATTACTTTCCGACGTACAGCGCCTATCTGCCCGGGACGACGTTTGGGCTGGACTATGAGTGGGAGACCAACTATCGCGAGCTCCAGGAACATTTCGAGACCCAAGGTGACGGAAACT
>JAPULC010000269.1 GCA_027295305.1 Gammaproteobacteria bacterium | reverse complement strand
ACTGGACATATCTGTGACCTCGACTACCCTGCTGATCCCGTGGTGTTCCGCATACCGTCGCTCGGCCTTGTCAAGTCAGGCCTGTCGCTGGTAGTGGGCTAACGCCGTGTGGCTAGGCTCGGCTCAGGCAACCAAGACACTGGCACTCACTGTCGTTGCACAAATGTGTCAGCCCATGTATGCGTGACTCTTCTCTATCGAATCTCGGCGCGATGATGTCGAAGTCGCGAGTGTAGCCGCCGTTGTATCGACCATAGACGGCATTGGCGCAGAAGTCGGCTATCTGGAGAAGCCTTGTATTGGAGGCCGGAACGAAGAATGGCACGTCCGCCAATGCTCGAATCATCCCCCAACGTGTTGCTCCTCCCCTAAACTTTCTTCCAAGTATTTCAAGTCGATCGCGGTACGACGACTCGGCAACGACAATCAAGCCGCGCTGTTCGTGTTCTGGCGTTTGAGCGTTGAGTCGTCGCACGTAGAGATCGAATCGGTTTGTGAGCTCTTCAAACGCTCGCTCGTACGGATCTTCCCTAGCCCATGCCCATGCTTTCTCGATAGCTACAGCAAACAGGACACCCCTGCGATGTCTGATGATTTTATAGATGTCATCGACCAGCTGACGTCTTCGTTCCTTCGTCAGGCTGTCGAATGGCTTTGGTATCTTGTCTTCTGGCCTGCGTAGCTGCGAGACGTGGAACTCAATTGGTTCAGTGACGTTTGGAAAATACTTCGCCTGAATCGCATCGAGGTCTTGAGTGAACCAGTGGATCTCGCGCTCGAATACAGCCAAGCCAGAAAGGACAAACGTCTTGGCGTCACTGTGAACGCCTGACTCGTCCAAGTAGAGGATGATCACTAATTACGCAGTCGACGACGACGTTGCCGTCGTCTACGGGCCTCCTAGATGCAGCCCTATCGACCAACGCCAGACTAAAGCACAGGGGCCAACAGTGTCAAGCCATTGCTGGGGCCTCACCTTCCGCCCGTTATGTCTATAAAGCAACTGACACACAACAACCTGTGTGGTTGCTTCAATCCCCCGCACCAAGACAAGCGTGAAATGCGCTTCGTCTTCGAGTCGGTCAACGCTGGTGGAGTGGGTCTTCGCCTGAATGGCCAAGTAGGAGACCACCAAGCGGCTGCCGAGGCCATCCTGAAGCCGTTGTTCCCCTAGCAACACGGCATTAGCCCACTACCCTGTCGCTGGCGGTGCAGGGCGATACGCCACCACTGTGACCGTACCGCAGTAACGAAGCGCCTGCATGTTGGGGCTGACTGAATCTCTTACTGGCCGGATCATACTGGGATCGGGGCCGCTGAAGGGATCGGCGCACTGAATCTTTTCCGAAGACGCCGGCGGCGGCCAGTGGATCACTGGTGGAGCCACGTCGTGGCAGACGGCCTTCTATTTACCGAAATCTCCGAGTCCGCCGTGGTAACGTAATGTTCCCTGACGCCTGGGGCGTCTGATCTAGTGGACCGTATCAACTGATTGAGTAGTAGGCACAACAAGCCACCGAGCGCGATTTCGCGGGTGCGACAACGGAGCACCCGCTTGCGTTTTGGGCGATACATGCCACTAGGCGGCTTCCGACGCGATGAACGCCACGAGGCGCGTGACACGCTGTGGGTAAAAAACAGAACGTGCCTTTCATGGAAAGGAGCGCTGCGATGTGTGTTTCAGGTTTCGCGAGATTCTCGTTTCCTGCGCTGATCGTCGTCTGGATTGCACTGCAGGGAGGCTGGGCCCACACGCAGGACGTTCAGCCCGTCAACAGCGGCGCCAATCCGTATCGCACCATTCGAAACTGGGGGATGGTGCCGGAGGGAAGGCCGTGGGGGGCCGCCAACGGCGTGGACATCGACCTCGACGGCACGTCCGTCTGGGTGTCCGACCGATGCGGGGACAGGACCTGTGTCGGTACCATGGTGGACCCCATCCAAAAGTTCGATGAGTCAGGGAAGCGGCTCACGGCCTTTGGCGGGGGCATGTTCGTGTGGCCGCATGGCCTCCATGTCGACCAGGAGGGCAATGTGTGGGTGGCCGACTCGCGACGCCCGAACGCGGCCGAGCTCGAGATGTTTCCTGGAGAAAAAGACAAGGGGAGCGTCGTGGTCAAGTTCAGCCCGGAGGGCAAGGTGCTCATGACGCTGGGGCAATTCGGCGTGGCCGGCGATCCCCCCGATGCCCTCACCGACCCGACCGACGTCGTGACCGCTCCCAATGGCGACATCTACGTGGCCGAGAGTCATACGAACGTCGAGGACCCGAACCTCATCGGACGCATCTCGGTGTTCGACAAGACCGGGAAGTTCATCAAGAGCATCGGGAAAATGGGGACCGGGCCTGGCGAGTTCAGGACGCCGCACGCCATCGTGTTCGATTCCCAAGGCCGGCTGATCGTCGCCGATCGCCACAACCACCGCATCCAGATCCTGGACACGGACGGGAACTTTCTCGGTGAATATCGGGAGTTCAGCCGCGTGAGCGGGCTGACCATCGATGAGGACGACAACATTTACGCGGCCGACTCCGAATCGGACGCGCGAAGGCATCCAGGCTGGCGCAAGGGGATCCGGATCGGGAACCTCAAAGATGGCAAAGTGACGATTTTCATTCCAGGCCACGAAACGGATTCTCCCGCCGGCGCCATGGGGGAAGGCATCGCCCTCGACGCCAACGGCAATTTGTACACAGCGGAAGCTACCGTCAGGGGCGTGTCGAAATACGTCAAGGAGTAGGTGGTCCTTCGTGGGAACCGGTATTAATTCATAACCTCGGGCTGGACGGCGGCGTGGTGTGGCATGTCCTCCGCAAGACCGGCTCAGCTCGTCGTACGCGCATTCACATCCGGCCATCGGGGCTCGCTTCGCACTTACGCTGTCTACGGTCTTACTCCGGACATCCCACACCTCGTAGCCGTGCACCGACGGGCATCAGGCGTGGGGCTCTGGAGCAAACCGTAGTCAGGCGCGAGCCGCGACGCGAGGCACGCAGTACCCCTCGTGTCCGTGTGTAGCACGAGCGGAGCCTCTTTGCGGGGTCCCCACGGCGCACGCTTGCGCCGTGGGGTGCCTTTGCAGAGGAGGTGCCATGCCTCATGTTCGGTTGCCGATCTGACAAAGTAGTACTACCCGCCACCTTCGACACACCGTCTCCGAGTTCGTTACGCACGACCATCGCGAACCGTCACACCAAGGATGCGGCAAACGGCTGGCATTTGGATGCGCGCGCCGTTTGTGGTAACCCAGTTGCAGGCACAGTCGCCCTCGTCTGGCGCTTGAGGGAACTCCCGAGAAAGACATGAAAGAGAAGAGACCTCGGCCATGGATTGCGTTCGTCTACGCCGGCCTGCTCGTGCTGGTCATCCCCTGGTACTGGCCGTCGGCTGATACACGGCAGGTCTGGGGATTTCCTTTCTGGTCGCTGGCGTCGCTGGGTGCGGGGTTCGCGACGTCTCTGTTTACAGCCTGGGTCTATTGGACCAGTGACGATTCGAACTGATGTCTGACGTTCTACCATTCGGCGTCGGAGCGTGGTTCTTCGTCGCCATCTATCTCTGTTCCCTGCTGCTGATCGGCTGGATCGGCTACAACGCACGCCGCGAAGACACCCTCCGGGATTTTTATCTGGCTGGCCGGGGTTTCGGCTTCTTCGTGCTCTTCCTGACACTCTACGCGACCCAGTAC
>JAPULC010000268.1 GCA_027295305.1 Gammaproteobacteria bacterium | reverse complement strand
GCGGGCAGATCCCCCACCAGAACCGCTTCATCGCCGAAGTTCTCGAATGCTCGGACCCTGGCACGCGCGATGGGGTCGGAAGGCATCAGAGACGGATCGGGATAACGTTCTTCCAGATATTCATTGATCACCGTCGAGTCGAACACCGTAAGCTCGCCGTCGTCGATGAATGGCACCTTTCCGAGGGGATGCTTCGCCAGCATCTCCGGTGGCTTCTTCCAGAGATCCCCCGGCCGCAGCCGCTCCACCTGATAGGCAAGTCCTTTCTCTTCAAGGATCACCTTGGTCTTGCTGGCATTGGTGGAACGCAGCGTACCCCACGGGTACTCACGCTCCGTGGTGTAGAGCACGATCATGATCCCCTCCCACGGGCCAATTTCAATCGTCGATGATGATACAGGCCATCCAGCGAGAAAATCACGAGCCCAATCCAGATGGCCGAGAACGTCAGCCACTGGGAATCCCGAAAAGGCTCACCGAAGGCGAATACCGCCAGGACCAGATTCAAGCTTGGGCCGACGTATTGAAAGAATCCGAGCGTCGTAAGCGGCAGACGTTGCGCCGCAGCAGCAAAGCACACTAGAGGAAAGCACGTGACCGCGCCTGCCAGCATCAATGCCACGTCGAGCTCGAGGGATTGGGCACCGAAGACCAAGACCCCTTCGAATAGGAGATGCGCTCCGAAGAGCAAAGCGAACGGCAGCAAGATGACCGTCTCGACGAGTAGCCCGACGCTCGAGTCCACGTTCACCAGTTTTCTCACGAGACCGTAAAGGCTGAAGCTGAAGGCCAGCGCGAGGGCTATCCATGGCACCTCGCCGAACGCGACGAGCTCGTTGACCACACCTGCGGCCGCAAGTCCCAGGGCGCCCCACTGCAGCGGCCTCAGACGCTCACCCAGAAACATCAGGCCGAGGAATACGGCCACCAGCGGATTGATGTAATAGCCAAGACTCGCTTCGACGAGCCGCGCCTGCTGGACGGCCCAGATGAAAACGAACGAGTTGATGCTCAGCATCAGCGCCGAGACGGATAGCGCGAGGACGAGGCGTGGTTCGCGCAATACGGGGACAAGGCGGTTCCAGCGGCCCAGCACCGATACCCACACGACGAGCGTCAGCACCGACCAGACGATACGATGAGCCAGCACCTCTCCTGCCGGCACCGCCTCGATCCACTTGAAGTAAATGGGGGTAATGCCCCAGAAGCCGTACGCGGCAAGCGCGAACCCAATCCCTCCACGATCGGGCGAGCTCGGCTGTCGCGAATTCATCCCTTGGTGAGGACGTGCCAGACTAGCACTCGGTCGTCGAGTCCATCGTCCAGCGGAAGCGCGGGATAGCCTTCCCCATCACCGTCGAATGCCCCCACCTGCTGAAAGCCCGCGAGCCCGATGAGCGATGACCAGCCATCCCAATCCCACACCCGCTCCGAATGGTCCTGGTAGACAACCTTGCCTTTGTCCTTTCCCGACAACCACTCGAACTCGGAACGCGAAGTCTCAATGTGGGTTCTGGGATTCCACTCCACTCCATACCAGGTCGATTGCACCGTTTCGCCTTCGAATTCGAACTCCCAACGATTGTGTTGGTTGGGAGCTGTCGGTGTGAACGCATCGAGACGCGAGAGCCCCAGCTGCACGAGATACAACCCGTTCGAGGCGAGCACACGCGAGACGCAGGCGAGGTGGCGCATCGACTGGGTCACGCTGTGAAGATGGGCGAACGTCTGAATCGGGCAAACCGCTGCGTCAACAGGCTCCGCGAGCGCAAACTCGCTCATGTCGGACTCGATCAGCTCGGCCTGAAGGCCGCGCTCGGCGAGTTTCCCATCGGTCAGCGCAAGCATCTGTGGCGAAGCATCGAGCCCCACCATCTCGAATCCACGTGCAGCCATGGGCACGAGCAACCTGCCGCTGCCGCATCCCGGCTCGAGAACTCTTCGTCTTCGCGGTGTCAGCTCTCGCTCGAGAAAGGCGACCTCGGCGGCGTTGTCCCAGGCGAATGCGGCGTCGTAGAGCACCGACATCTCTCCATAGATTTGGATCTCACTCACTGATGGTCCCGCACCACGAGCCCGCTCCCGCGGGTGATGCGCATGTGGCTCAAGCTCTTGTCCGTGTGGGCCATACGCCAGGAGAGCATCCGCTGGGCCATCTCTCGCACCACGTCGACGTGCCCTGCGTCTGTCGATAGATCGATCATCTCCCCGTGGTCGCGCTCGAGATCGAACAGAAGCTGGGGAAGCGTTGTGAAATGAACGTACTTGTAGCGATTGTCGCGCACGACGTTCAGCGCGCAGTGCTCCATGTGTAGGTCGAACGCGTCTTCGGCAGCCTGAGTCACGGGATCGCGAAAGTCGAATTCCCAGTGAACCTCCGTGCGCCAATCCGTCGGGGCGGTGCCATCGTCGATGATGGGTATCAGCGAGCGGCCGTCGCATTGGCGTGGAATCGGCAACCCCAACCACTCGAGGATCGTCGGCATCAGATCCACGTGCTCGGTGAAGCCATCGAAGCGCGAACCTCGAGAAGCGCGCGCTGCTTCGCGCGGATCACGGATAATCAACGGAATGTGATAGGACTGATCGAAATAACCGGCCTTGCCGAGCATCCAGTGATCGCCCATCTGCTCGCCATGATCCGAGGTGAACACGATGAGCGTGTTCTCGTACTCTCCCCGTGCTTCCAGGTGGTCGAGGAGTCGGCCGAGATTGTCGTCGACCTCGCTCATCAATCCGTAATAGCTCGCTTGCAGAAGCCGGTGGCGATGCTCGTCCTCGAATGCCGCATTGCGTGGCCCATCGAGATAGTGCGAAAGCCATGGATGCTGCGCTTGCTCGTCCCCACGGGTGGCGCGACGGACACAACCGGGCAGCTCATCGATGGGATAGTGCGTGTTGTACGGCTCCGGGGCGCTCCACGGCGGATGCGGAGCGCGCAGCGACAGATGAGCGATCCAGCCGCGTTGCACCTCATCGTCGTCCAGTGCATCGAGATGGGCGAGCAGACGATCCACCATGAAGTGCGTATCGCTGTGCTCTTTGGCGAACAGCATCGGTCGTGGCACGTGCGCCGCGCTGCTCGGCTTGCGCATTCCGTACGTCATCTCCGATTGCTCCGGGAGACCCTCGTAGTCCAACGACTGAAGCCAGTCGCGCCACTCACTGCAGTCGGTGGCCATTTCGAGCACAGGATGGATGCCGGGAAGCAATCCCGCATCCGTCGTGAGACGCACGTCGTCGGGGGTCAGGTAACGGGGATCCGGCGCGGTGTGCGTGTAGCCCACAAGAAACGGCGCAAAGCCTGCTTTTCTTGTCTCCATCGCCCAATTCGTGAAACGTGCATCGAGCGGCGTGCCGTTCGTACCCGAACGGTGATTGTGCAGATACATCCCGGTGTGCATGCACGCTCGAGATGGCCCACACGGCACGGCATTCGCAAAGTGATTCGTGAACAGCACCCCTTCGCTGGCAAGACGATCGAGCACGGGTGTCCGTACGACATGTCCCATCGACGACAGACAGTCGCCTCGCCACTGATCCGCGGTAATGAAGAGCAGGTTCATGTGACTAGCAGCCTGTTGAAAGACAGGCTGCTAGTCTCTGGCCATGGATGGCCAAGCGCAAATCAAACACGTAAGTGTTTGATTCCTCGCGCGTCTTCCGCGCGCCTTTGTCGTACACCCGATTTGCCATGCAAGGCAAATCGGGGCGAAAAATGATTCCTAGACCTCTCATCGCATTCATGAAGGGTTCAGACCAGGGGGATGAACAGGCAACGCCTCGGCTCGTGCCCCACCGCGCGGCTCTTGTGGCCACGCCCGCTGGTGTCCTCGGCGAGCAATATCTCACCGGCGCCGATCACCCGACTCTCGCCGCTGCCCACGGTGATCTCCACCGAGCCCGTGAGATTCACCACGTATTGGCGTCGCGGCGCGGGATGGAAATCGAGATCGTAGTCGGCGCCGGTCTCCCGGAAGATCACACCATGGGCGTTCACCATCTCCGACAACCGACCACCGCGTCCTGCTTCTCCGAGGGGTATCTCCACGTCCTCGAAGTATGACTCGCCATCGTCGCCCGTATATATCCGTACGATATTCATGCCCGCCCCCATCTTTGCTACCGCGCCGCGGCAACCATACCATTAAGCTCCATCAAGCTCCCACGCTCCGAAATCGACTCCCCTGGCGCAAATGATGTCCTCAACCAAACACCTCGAGCGCGGTTGGTACGGCCTGCAGTTTTTCCGCGAGTTGATCCCGATCTATCCCGTGTACGCGGTGATGATGACCGAGGGCGGCATTACGCCAATCGAGCTCTCGCTGCTCTTCATCATCTGGTCTGGCACCGTGGTGACGCTGGAGGTCCCCCTGGGAGTCCTCGGAGATCGCCTGCCTCGCAAGCTCCTGGTTCTCGTCTCCTGTCTACTCAAGGCGGTCGCGTTCGCTCTGTGGCTCGCGATGCCGGACTTTCTTGGCTTCATGGCGGGCTTCATCTGTTGGGGGGTGAGCAGCACGATATTGTCGGGGACCATCGAGGCGCTGCTCTACGATGGATTGTCGGAGCACGACGAGCAGATGCGCTTTACCCGGATCTACAGCCGTGGCGCGGCCATCGCCGAGGTCGGTGTCGCCTCGGCACTGCTAATAGGCGGTGTGCTCAGTCAGTGGCTGGGCTACACCGTCGCGCTGGTGCTCTCGAGCGTGAGCCCCCTGGTCGCAGCACTTCTGGCGTGGCGGCTGCTTCCGGACATGGCGGTTCACGATGCCGCGCGACGCGAATCCTACGTCAGCACCCTGCGAACCGGCTGGGAGCACGCCGTCGGACGACGCATCATTGCCTACATCATCGTGCTGTTCGCGGGCGTCGGTACCTTTTATGGCGTCTACGAGGAATACGTCGGCCCGTTTCTGCGCGAGAGAGACTTCTCCCTGGCCGCCATCGGCCTCGTCATGGCAGGCTACCAGGGTTGCCGGGCCGTGGGGATGTGGATGGCCGGCAGGCTCCCCGATTTCAAATTACGACACCTGAATCTTCTCTACGTCTCGGGGGCGATCTGCCTGCTGCTCATGCCCCTCGGAGGAGATGTACAGATGGCCGCCCTTCTCTCAATGTTCGTCGTTCTGTTCGCCGTGGTGGAGATCGTCCTCGAGACCCAGCTTCAGCACGCCATCGAAAGTCACGCGCGCGCCACCGTCACGTCGGTGGTCAACATGGCCCGCGAGATTGTCGGGATGTTTTATTACCTGCTGATCGGCTTGGTGGCCACCGCCACCTCGTGGCACGAGATGACGATGGCCCTCGCGATCGCTTGCCTCGGTCTCATCGCAATCGTGACGGTGGTGGGCTACCGCTGGCGCGTGTGACGGGCGAACGTCTACTTTCAGGCCAACTAAGGGGCATGCATAGCTGCCAGCTACCGCTCACGGGGGCGATGATGTATACGCTATGACCCCGAGAGCCGAACACAACCACGCATGAGATAGCTGAAGGCTTTCGAGTGAGGGCCTGTGACGGAAAAAGGCAACACGGGACTAACCTGGGAACATCGGCTGGCGCTATGGCTGCCGCGTCCGCTACTTTTCGGCGCTTTCCTCATCGCGGTGTGTCTCGGCGCCGCGTACCTGAGCTTCCAGTGGTTTTTCGGCTTTCGCGTCGAACCAGGCGCGTTCGGCGTGGGCTTGTTTTTAGTATTCATCCTGATCGTGCCGGCATATTTCTTTGGTCCGTTTGATCGCCAGCAGTACGAAACGGAGGTCCGGACTTTCTATATACCACGCGCCACTATCCGTCGCAGCCGCTTCACCGGTGCCGCGGGTGTCCTAGCGATGGCCGCATTGTGGGAGTTGGTTCTGGTCTCGCAGGGCCGGGACCTCATAAACTCGTGGATCCGGCTCCACGACGCTAGCGCAACCATGATCCTGTTCCTGCTGCTGGGGTGGTTTGGCGGGCGCTTCGGCTACTTCCTGTCTGCGGGTATCTGGGACAAGCCTGGTCCGCAGAGGTCCGACATCGATCTTCTGAATCTCGAGAGTACCTACGCCTACGGCCGCAGCGGGCTGCGCGGCGCGCTCGTCTGGTTCATAATTCTTGCGATCGCTGGCCTTTTGAGCCTGCCCGGGTTGGGCTCCGGCTTGTGGGTCATCCTTCCCCTCTTCGCCATCAACCTCGGGGGCGGCCTGATGTTTCTCCTTGCGCCCGCTGGTGAGGTACGGCGCTTGATTCGAGGCGTGAAGCGCGAGGAGCTGGCGCGGCTGGAGCCGCTGATGCGTAAGGCGCGCGACGACACATTGACGGCTGATGCGTCCACGCAGGGTCGCTTGACTGATCTTGTCACTTACAAAAACCAGGTCGAGTCAACACGGGAGTGGCCCTTTGATTCGTCCACGCTCTTACGCTTCGGGCTCTACTTGTTGATACCCGTCGCCTCGATGGTCGGCGGGGCCTTGGTGGAGCGCGTCGTCAATACGCTGCTCGACTAGCCTATGGATCTCCTGTGGGGTCCGGAGCGACCGCTACAAACGGTCGCTTTGCGGCCCAAGTGCGGTCAATCGGCTTGGTCCTGCCACCGCCAGCGAAGAACCACGCCGTGGTGTCGGGGTAGTCCGGCAACCCCGCATCAAAGTCGCGGTCGAGCGACTCGAGCGCCGTGCGCAAGTTCACCAAGCGATCGGCCCCGTAGCGCGACCGCCAGTTTCGCTCGATCTCCATGACCAGATACGGGTATGAGTCCCGCCCGCGTCTACCCTTCGGCGTCAGATGAACCCGTCTGTTCATGTCGCCAGGCCTTCCCGGTTCGACCACGACCACCAAGTGGCGTTCCAGCAAGGATTTTCCGGTGCCGTTGACGCCGCTGGACGACACCTGCCCGAGGGTGGTGCCGTCGTCGTCGACGAACTGAAGGAAGCGCGACGACGTGGCGAGCCATCCCAAGCGTTCGCGTTCGTAGTCGATCGTGAACGCCGCCAGCACCTTTGCCCTCAGCGCAGGCAGCGGTAGATCGGAAACGTCGCTTTTGGGATCGCGGAGCACGACGGGCCACTCCTGACCATGCGCCGGGATTCGTGGGGGGCCGAGCTGCTCGGCAACGTAAGTGCCGCCCGTGATATGGGGGTCGGCCGGGCCGTATCCGGTCAGGTAGCACGGCAGTTCAATCTCGAACTGACCGGCCAGGGCAGCCAGCGACGCGCGTAGTGCGTCGACGCGGTCATGACCAAAACCCCCGCGCCAGCCCCCTTCGACCTCGTCGATGAAGGACCCGCCCGCTTCGCGGGCCTGCCGGCCTTGCGCCGTCAGCCGCAGCATCTTCGACCCGCGTACCTCCGGCACGTTTTCCACAGTGAGCCAACCTTGCTCCTGCGCATTGCGTACCGCTACGCGCAAAGCTCGCCGCGACAGGATGGCGAGTCTGCGCAGCTGGCGCTGATCGAGGCCTTCGTCTCCGATGAAGCGCAACACATTGGACCAGATGCCGAGGTGCGGATTGATTCCCTCGCCCGAGTTCGCGTGAGCCTCCTGCCGGGATCGAAAGTCACGGGCGAACGCCGTAAACGCATGACTGAGGAGAACCGACAACGGCCTGGGCGACAGTGCGGCTTTTGGACGCGCGTGTCCCATGGGACGGTGCGATGCGTAGTCGAGGTAACGCGCGAAAAGCTCGAGCTGTTTTTCCGTGCAGCCGTAGAAGACCGCCCCGTCGGCAGGACAGCTGCACGCGAGGCCGGTGTCCTTTTTCGCCCCCACGCGGGTCATGATGAAGTCGACGACCAGCTCCGCCGCGCGCCCCTCGCTGCTCGTTTCGAACGACATCACGGCAACGACGCCCTCATCGTCGGCGCCCTCGACAGGAAGGTGGAGGTGGCTCCCTCGCACGTCGTTCGTCGGCGTTACGATCCCCGGGAAGGACGCGTAGATGCTGAGCAGTTCGCGTTGAACATCGTCGGTCACGTCTTCACACCGCCTGGAGGGAGAAACTTCTCTTCTTTTTCGATCACCGATCCCCTGTCATCGTGACTGAAGTAAATCTCTCGTGCTGCAACAGATTTGAGGCGCGAGATTGACCGAAGGTATTGATCCTCTAACCCTTTGTGGGCCTGTTCTGCCGGGTCGCCGCCGCGCAGATATTCGTCAGCGGTGTAAGCCGCTTGAGCAGCAACGAGGACGTTGCCGTTGACTGTCTCGACGAGCACAGATTGGTGACCAGGCGTATGCCCAGGACTTGACAGAAGCCTTATACCCGCGCTGATTTCCCTGTCCCCAGAGACGGCATTTATTCGAGCACCATCGTAGTCGAACCACTCGGCAACCGTGTATCTAGGTGTGCGAGCAATCGCCAATTCGTTGGATTGCACGAAAATTTCGGCACTGGGAAATAGCTGGTTGTTGCCGCAATGATCGAAATGCAGATGCGAATTAACGAGTAAGTTCACATCTGTTGTTTCCAGCCCAAACCGTGCCAATTCCTCCGCGATAGGGGTCCTATGTGGTTCAAACACGCGCTCGATGTACTCGTTGCCTTCACCAACACCCGTGTCGATGAGCAGGACGTCGGACGATCCTGTGATTACAAGGTACGCGTAAACATCAATTCGGGTATCCAGATAGGTCGGCGGGTTGAATTGACCCTGCAAGTTGACGCTTGCCAAGTGAAGGCGGTGGACTGAATGAGACATTGCGCGGCTAACGGCTCACGACGTTCTCTTCCATGAACTTCACGAAGTCTGGGTTCAACATACCTTTTCGTCCCAGCCATACGTCTTTGATGGGTATCGGAACCTGCGCTTGCCCATGGAACCAAGATCGCCAGGCAGCGACGGGCAACTGTTCTCTGGTCAGCACTCCGACGTCATACTCGCCGTACTGCCACTCCCACATCTCGATCGTCCTGAGTGCTGAGAGCAATGCAGCGCTAAGCTCAGCGGCCGACACATCCTCGCCAGAGTGGTACTTGTGCGCCGATTCGAGCAAGAAGCGATCCTGCAGAGAG
>JAPULC010000267.1 GCA_027295305.1 Gammaproteobacteria bacterium | reverse complement strand
TTGATGTAGCGCCGGTTCGTCAGCCCTTCGAGTAGCGCCATCGTCTCGTCGGTGGGGGCGAATTTCGCCTCGATCCAGGGCGAAAGCTCATCCTGCGGCTTCGGCGGAGCCGGCGTCTGGAACACGAGGGCCGCACAGATGCCTTGCATCCACGTGGTCCCCGCTTTGTACGATGTGGTGATGAGGATGTCGTCATCGCGCGGAGTGAAAGCCTCCCAGCGCGTACTGTCCCAGACGGCATTCTTGTAGACGCGCGTCATCTCAGGCTTCTGGTCAGCTTGGGCCATGGTCATGTCTTCCCCGTGTTCTGGCGCTCACCCGAGCGTACCCCGCCGACGACGGAAAGAACAAGCGCGCCCGCAGATCACCGCTGGATCAGGCGGGCTATCAACGAGCGATGAAACGACGCATAGCTGCGCTCCGGCTCCGGCAGAAGCGACGCCAGGCGTCGGGACGCCGCCGGCAGCCCGTGGAAGGGGATGCTCGGAAACAGATGATGCTCGCGATGAAACGGCATGTTCCAGGCGAGCCTTCGCAGGAACGGACCACAACCTGTGGTGCGGGTATTGTGCGCCGGGTCCCCCGAGAGCGCGCATTGGGTGTGCTCCGCCAGCAGGAACAGTCGCAGCATCGGTTGGCCGATCGCCATCGGGACGAGCCAGTAGACGAGCAGTGCAAGGGAGCCCACCCACCAGGAAGCGGCAGCGAGCCCTGCGTAAATGCCAACCAATGTCCGCGCCTCGCGAACGACGATCTTTGCATGGCTCGCCGGGATGAACGGCTCGTCGACCTGCCCAAGACAATGACGGGCAATCGTCCTCATTCGCTCGAGCGCATAGGGAATTCCGGAGACGTGGTACGCATACTCACGAAACGTCGACGGCTTTGGCCGTGCAAGCTCCGGGTCACGTTCCCGCTCCTGGGTGTGCGCATGGTGCGCAAGGTGAAACGCCCGAAAGTAGTTTGCGGGCAACAGCAACACGGCACCACAAACACCTGCGACCCGATCGTTCATCCACCGTGACTCGAAAGCGGTTCGATGAGTGCACTCGTGCAACGGTGCGAACAGGAACACGAGCACGCAGCCATGGACGATCCAGGCGAGGAGCACCCAAAGCGACGGCCAGGCAACGACGACGAGCAGGCTCGTCGCGCTCAGCAGCGCGAGATGCAGAGAAAGCTGCGCGAGCCCCTTGGGATCGGATCGTGAGGCGAGATCATCGAGCGCATCGGTTGGTGTGTCGAGAAGGCTACGCACGATTCAGTTCATTGATTTGCACTTGAACGTGCCTTCAGAATGCGTCGTGTCGCCCCGTTTGAAGTAATGGGCAATTCCGTCCTTGGATAGAATCATGACATTACCGCCGCCCCAATCCCATCGCCGGTCGGTGCCCTCGAGACTGCACGTGGCAGGCACGCGCTGACCCTGGATCTTGACGTAGCTCCTCGAGCCCCAGTCGGCGAGATGCAGGACCGTTCGCCGCTGGCCCGGGTGCGAACACCCCCACATCTCCATCTGGTCGTCATCGCCATAGGTGGGCGGCGCGAAGGCGAAAAGCATCGTAAGGATCGATGCGCAACACGCAGATCGGGTAAAGCAGCAATGCAGGTCACGGTTTCGCATTGCAGAATGCGGGAAGCGAGAAGCCGCGGTGGCGGCTGATCGCCGCTCGCTGACTCATTCGGTGAAAGTGGCCCATCTTACCAGATTGCAGCGTATCGCGCGGTAAGGGACCCAATAATGATTCTCATTCAGAAAATGCTTCCGCGGAGGCGTGGCCACCGGCACGATGGACGCCGTGCGGCCCTGTCGCTACCGTAGCGGGACCGGCCACAAGCCCGGTGGCCTCAAGATGCCTCTGAAAATCGGATGACGAGATGGCGAACGAGACCGGAGACAAAAACCTTGCGCTCTTCTGCGACTTCGAAAACGTCGCCCTGGGCGTGCGCGACGCGAAGTACGCGAAGTTCGATATCAAGCTGGTGCTCGAGCGGCTGCTTCTGAAGGGCAGCATCGTCACGAAGAAGGCCTATTGCGACTGGGACCGCTACAAGACGTTCAAACCGGTCATGCACGAGGCCGCCTTCGAGCTGATCGAGATTCCTCACACACGCCAGTCCGGCAAGAACTCAGCCGACATTCGTATGGTGGTCGACGCTCTGGACCTCTGTTACATGAAAGAGCACATCGACACCTTCGTGATCATCAGCGGCGACTCCGACTTCTCGCCCCTGGTGAGCAAGCTGCGCGAGAATGCGAAGACCGTGATCGGCGTCGGCGTCAAGAATTCCACCTCGGACCTTCTGATCGCCAACTGCGACGAGTTCATCTACTACGACGACCTCGTGCGGGAAAAACCTGCCCGCAAGCCGCGGCCGAAAGCCGCGCACAAGAAGCCCGACTCAGCTAAAAAGAAGGGCACCGGCAAGACAAAGAGCGCCGACAAGGAGAACGAGAGTCGCGCCCAGGAGGGCATCGATCTCGTGCTGGAAACCGCCGAAGCGCTCTACTCCGAACGCGGAGACGTCGAGCAGCTCTGGGGCTCGATGGTGAAGCAGACCCTCAAACGCCGCCATCCCGGTTTCAACGAGAGCTTCTACGGCTTCCGCTCATTCAGCGATCTACTCGAAGAGGCGCAGGCACGAGGCCACCTCTCCCTCGAGATGGACGAACGCTCGGGCGGATACATCATCCGGGACGTGGCGCCGTACTGACCCGAAGGCAAGACTGTCAAAGTTTTTGCGAGACGGCACTAAATGTCGAGCACCACCCCGTCAGTCCCGGCGGACGGGCGCGGGTACGAGCAGCAAATAAGCGCCTCGCCCTCTTCCGGTGATGCCATGGGCTGCTCGAGATAATCCACATCCCCGGAGATGATGGCGGCGCTGCAGGTCTGACAGATCCCCGATCGGCAGCTGTAGGCCGGGCGCAGGCCCACGGATTCGGCGAGGTCGAGCAGCGTGCCTTTCGAGGGATCCCACGTGGCGTCGGCCTCAGACCTTGCAAAGCGAACCGCGATAGGTGGCCGATCCTGTAGATCTTCCGCGAGTCCCACGGTTGCGCCCGGTTCCTCGCGCAGCAGCGTCGCGCCAGGCCCGAAGAACTCGTAGTGGATCCGCTCGTCGGCGACATTCAGATCCTTGAGTCCGTCGTACAGCGATTCCAAAAACGCCGGCGGACCGCACAGATAAAACGCGTAGTCGTCGAAGGGCAGCAACTCTTTCAGAAGTGCCACGTCCACATGCCCGACACTGTCGTATTCCCTGCCCTCGGTGTCGCTCTGTCCCGGACGGCTGTAGCGCACGTGCACATTCAGGCACGGCAACCGTGCGGCGAGCTCTTGGACATACTTCCCGAATGCGTGCTCGTCGCCGTTGCGCGCACCGTGGATGAACCAGACATTTCGCTCACTGCCGCAACCGGCATCGTTCTTCGCCAGCTGCTCGAGCATGCTGATCATCGGGGTCACGCCAACCCCCGCGCTCAAGAGCACCACGGACCGTGTGCCGGTCGCGTCGAGTACGAACTTGCCGCGCGGCGACATGGCCCGGATCGTGGTGCCCGCCACGACATGGTCGTGGAAGTAATTCGACGAAACGCCGGATGGAAGATGCGGCTCGGCCGACGGCTCGCGCTTGATCGACAAACGGTAGTAGGAACCGTTGGGTGAGTTCGAAATCGTATACGTACGGCGCACGCTCTCCGGCTCGTTCGGCGCTTGGATTTCTATCGGCAGAAACTGTCCCGCTTTGTGACAGGGAATGGTTCCCCCTTCCGGCTCGAGATAGAACGAGGTAATCGCCTCGCTCTCGGGCTCGACGCGGGAGACGGTGTACTCGCGATATACATTACCTTCCTCTCGGGCGTGGATGGTTTCCGCCACCTCCTCCCACGAGCCGGTCTGATCGAGGCTCGGGGAGTAATCGAGAAACGCCCAGCGGATCGGCATTGCGTTCTCCACAATGCAACCTTCATCAACCGTGAAACGTACCAGGCGTTCGGCACCGGTGAACGCGCGACGCTCTTCGCTGTCCCCGATGATCTCGGCGCTGCACGTGAGGTAAAGGAGATCCCCCGTGTCGAAGTCGATGAACAACAATCCCGCACGTGGATTGACGAGGATGTTGCCGACGGTGTTGAAGTGATAGTTCCCCGTGTAGTCGGGAAAGGTGAGCACGCGATCATCGTCGATGCGCACGAAACCCGGTTTACCGCCCCGGTGCGAAACATCCGCCCCGTGGGTGACATCGTTGGAGTCTTCCGAGTAGTGGGTTGCGATGTAGAAATTGTCCGCGCTCGAGACAATCTCCTGCGCTCGCTCGCTCAATCGATCCATCCGGTGGATGGGTCGTGCATCGCCAACGGCATCGATCTCCGGCAGAAGCTCCGGCTCGCGCGCCTGGATGTACTGCGGACAATTGCCGAACGTCTGATCGACGCGAATCTCGATGCAGTCCTCTGCAAACCTTGCAATCCTGCCTGTCAACCGATTGCGGCGCCGGGAGAGATAGTCGATGCCGAGCACCCCGACGGCCGATCCTTCCGAGACGTTCTCGTTCAGCGGATCGCCGTAGATGCGACGCGTGTCGATCAAAAGCGTACGTGGATCCGGAGAGGACAGGAAGCCGACACGTCCCACGAGCACCGAGGCCCAAGGTCGTCCCGTTGCATCCACCGATCCTACGAGCAGATACGGCAGCCCCTCGTAGAATGCCCGGTGCTCGTCCGGCAAATGATCACGGATGAAGCGTTGCCCGATATCCTCGATCTTCTCGCGCACACCGAGGCGCGATTGGATCTCGCGTTCACCGCGATGAAACGGTGACGCCAATGAGGGTTCCGCCATTGCGAGGTCCTGCTATTCGGCAATGCGGCTCACGCACCCGGCGCAAGGAACTCCAGCCGGATGCCACCGGGAATGCTCGTCATCATGTGCCGGGTCGGACCGCCGCCGAGCGGCTCCGGTGGAAACTCGATCTCCACGTCAGGCGTCTCGTTGAGACGTTCGTAAAGCGCATCGAGCGTGTCGCCATCCACTCTCAACGCGAGGTGGTGCAACCCGATCACGTTCTTGCGATCGAAGGCGACTGCATTGTCCGGATCCGCCGCCTGCCACAACGTGATCATGATGCTTCCGTCCGTCAAGAAAACCGCAGGGTAGTCCGGAACTTCACCGACCTGCTCATAGCCGAGAGTGTCGACAAAGAACCCCCTGGTTTGCTCCAGATCGGGCACCGTCAAACCAATGTGATGGGCCCCCTGAGTGACCGCACCTGCCTCACTCATTATCGTCGCCTCCCCGTCGTCATGAGTCGAAATCGTACACCCCTGAAACGCGGCGTTCCAGGGGTCTGTTCACGGCTGCGTCGCCACTGATCTCTGGTAGACTGCGGCACTCGCGCAACGGGGCGAGGGCTGCAGGAGCATGAGAAAGAAGATAATCGAGCACATCATCGAGCGCTTCCAGTCCTATGCGGATCTGGCAGACCAAGCGACCGACGAGGAACTTCTAGACAATCTATCCGTACCGAAGAACAAAGACTTGCGGAGCCATTTCTGGTGCGTCGTCGGTGCCAGAGAGAGCTACACGAAAGGTCTGGAGATCGGAGAGTGGGGAGGATTCAAATGCTCGCTGCAGAAGGTAGATAAGGCCGAGGTGGTCGAGGGACTCGAAGCTTCAGCAGAAGCGTTCCAAAATGCAGTCGCAAAGATCGATCATTGGACCGAGGCGCGCGACGAACTGTTGACGAGTCTTCTGGAACACGAAGTCATGCACGAGGGTCAGATCATTCGCCATGTTTACGGCCTGGAACGGTCGTTACCGCCATCATGGAAGTGGGCATGAGCTTCGCCTGATGGAGACCCACGTCTACAAGCAGGTAGACGGTCACGAGATCAAAGCCAACGTATTCCCAGGTGCGGGGGATGGACCACGCCCCGGCATCGTATTCATCCACGGCGGTGGGTTGATCATGGGTAACCGCGAGGCGATCCTTCCGAGTCACATCGAGCACTTCACCGGGAGCGGCTACGGTCTCGTCTCAATCGATTACCGTCTCGCACCCGAAACGAAACTGCCGGAGATCGTCACCGACATCGAGGAAGCATGGACATGGCTTCGTGCGGAGGGTCTCTCATTCGGCATTGACCCTGAGCAACTCGCGGTGGTCGGTCACTCCGCCGGTGGTTATCTCGCGCTCACGGCAGGACATCGTCTGCGTCCGCGCCCGACCGCCGTAGTCTCCTTCTGCGGCTACGGCGATCTAACCGGAGATTGGTGCACCAGACCGAGCCCTCACTACATCCGGGAACACGACGCAGTACCAAAAAAAGATGCACGAGCGGCGGTTGGCGAATCCGTTACCTCGGCGAGTACCCGAAGAGATTCGATGCGCGCCCTGCAAGGCCGAGGGATGTTCTATCTATACTGCCGACAGCAAGGCATCTGGCTAAACGAGGTGAGCGGTCACGAGCCGAACGATCGGGAGTGGTTCAAGGCATATGAGCCAATTCATAATGTCTCGCCGGATTACCCACCCACAATGCTGATTCACGGCGTGGCGGACACGGATGTGCCCATCGAGCAATCCGAATTGATGCAGCGCGAGCTCGCTCGGCACGGCGTGACCCACGAGTTCTTGCGCCGCCCCGAGTGGGGCCATGCGTTCCTATACGAACCCGACGAGACGGTCACAGAAGCGTTTGCCCAGGTGATGGCGTTCGTGGCCAAGCATGTCTGATCGCGGCGGCCGGTCGCTCACGCTCAAAGCAAACCGAGATGATCAAGTGCCATGAACGCCGCGCCGGTTTCCGTGATCTGGCCGGAACGAACGATCTCTTTGAACTCCTCTAGGGGCACCGTTAGAACTCTGATTCCCTCATCGATTTCACTCTGCTCCGGGTGGGGCTCCGAAACTTTTCGACACTCGTTTGCTACGAACACATGCCGCGTGACGCCATGCTCCGCTGCGATTAAGTGCGACCCGATTTCGCTAATCTCACCCCCGTACCCAGTTTCTTCGAGAAGCTCACGGCGGATAGCTTGAAGGAACGTCTCCCCCGACTCAGCAGTGCCAGCAGGCAATTCACGTAGGCGTCTGTCATGGCCGAATCGGTACATCTCGACCAATATGACCCTGCCTTGGTCATCGAAGGCTACAACGCTTACTGAATGCGATTCAGGATTGACGATCTCGTAGTGTTGCACACCGCCGTTTTCGTGCTTGATCACTCGATGGATGATCCGAAGCCGACCCCCATGGACCTCGACCTCGTCCAATATCTGACGTTGTTCCAATACTGGACACCTAATAACGGAAACGTTCACTTTGAACGAGTTGGGCTATCCAGACAAATTCAGAAAGCTCTGAAGCCGCTCCCGCACGGCTTTGGGAGGTGCCTTATACCGGCACATCTCCCTTGACCACGACCCGGGTCATCGCGCGCGGCGCATCGTAGTCGAGAATCGCGGTATGCATCACCGAGCGGTTGTCCCAGATCACGAGATCACCCGTCGACCACGCGTGGCGATAGGTGAACTCCAGTGTGATCGCATGAGTCCAGAGTGCCCATAGCATGAGTTTGCCGTCGGTCTGCGCCATGTCGACGATGTGCGTCGTAAACTCGGGATTCGCGTACAACGCAAGACGCCGCGTCTCGTCATGGGTGCGCACCAGCGGGTGCACCGAATCTGGCACGTCCGGGCCGAACCCCTTACCGGTGTGGTTGGCGCGCAGGCCCTCGAGTTCTTCACTGGTCGGCAATTCGCGCCGACTCGTGCGGCGTTTGTCCCCTGCGGCCCGATCCAATGACTCCCAGGCAAGATGTTGATTCGCATAACCCGTATCTCCGCCGCTGGGCGGCAGCGTCCGTGCATGCAACATCGTGATCTGCGGCGGCGTCGGATGCCAGCTCATGTCCGAGTGCCATGCACCAAAGACCTTGCCGCGCATGCGACCTTCATACGCGAGCAATTGGACATAGGGATTGTCCCGATCCATTCCCGACGGGTGAGTCATCAATTCGCCCCACTTGAAACCGAACTCCTGAAACTCGGGCCGGTGAAGCGCCTGCCCCGCGATCACCAGGAGATGGTGATCCAGAAGCAACGAACGGAGATCGCTGACCAATCCATCGCCTGCCTCATGGAGATCGATGCCCGTGATACGAACGCCCATCGCGGGTGAGACTGGCTCGACTTTCATTGTTCTACCTTTTGCCCTACGTTCGCCGGGGAGCTGTCAACTCACGAGCTCCGATGGGTGCGGGACTCGATCGACGAGGGGAAGCACCTTGGGTTCGTATATCTCGACAAACGCTTTGCCCTTTCGATGTCGATCGAGATGCCCCTCGGTCTCCCAACGTTCGACGAGTGTGAACAGTCTGTTTTCGCTCTTGGAGTGATAAACCTCGAAGCGGGCACAGCCAGGTTCCTCCCGCGAAAGCGTTGCCTGCTGAACAAGCAACGCGCGCACCGTTGCGACATCGGCCTCGTCTTTTACCGTGAGCAACACATTGACGTAGATCATCGCCCCCTCCCTCCTCTCACGAAAGCACCGTGATCTTATTGCCCTCGATCATCTCGAAGTCGATCTGCGCACCCAGCCCCGGCTCGTCGAACGCGTGAACGAGGCCGTCGCGGTCAACCACGATGTCCTCCACCAGCCCGTGCTTCTGCACCGCGTCGGGCAGCAGAACCTCGAAGTACTCGCAGTTGGAAATCGCCATCATCAGGTGGAGATTGGCCACGTTGTTCAGCGAATTTCCGCCGTGATGAACCTCGTAATTCATGTGAAAGGCCTCGGCAAGGTGAGCGGTCTTGAGACACGAGGTGAGCCCGCCCTTCAGTGCCACGTCGCCGCGAAGATAGTCGGTGGCCTGATTCATGATCCACGGCGCGTACGAGGTCGGCCCCGCCGACGGGAACTCGGTCGCCATGATGGGAATGTCGAGCCGCTGCTTGAGCTTGAGGTAGCCGTAGATGTCATCCTCGACCAGAGGATCCTCGTACCAATAAAAACCGAGATCCTGGATCGCTCGGCCGACACGAATTGCCTGGGGGTAATCATAAGACCAGGTGGAGTCGAGCATCAGCCGGTAGTCGTCACCGACCGCCCGGCGCACCGCCGTGCAGATCCGGATATCGAGGTCGGGCTCGGCAGGCGGGTGAATCTTGTAGGCGGTCCAACCGGCCTCCTTGAAACCTATCGCCTCCTCCGCGTATGCCTCGGGGGATGGCAGCACCATCGAGCTCGCATAGGCCGGAACGCTGTCGCGGTACGAGCCTATCAACCGATGCACCGGGACGCCCGCGGCGCGCCCGGCGAGATCCCAGAGCGCAACGTCGATCGCCCCGATCACACGCAGCATCTGCCCGCGGGTGCGACGCATCATGGCCTGCCACAGTCGTTCCCGCGCCAGCGGATCCTCGCCGACCAGAAGCGGTTTCAACCGCGCCACGAGCAACGCGGCGTCACCCTCTGCAGAGCCCAGGGCGGAGCCGAGAAACGCGTGTCCATCGACGCCTTCGTCCGTGGCGATGCGGACCAGGCCCATCTGGGTGCTGCGACTCTGCGAGCTCGCGATATTGCGGGTGTAACGTGTCGGCGGGATGTCCTCCCACGCCCACAGGGTGACCGTAACCTCGGTGATGCGCATGGGATGCCTCTCCAAACGAAATGCCGAATACGGGCGAAGTATGCCCGCCGAGAGCAGTGACAACCAACGCCTCGACAGTGTCCGGCCCTGCGGGACTCCAGATCGCATTTGACCGCGATGTAGTCAAGTGCGGTAGGGTAAGTTCCTGTTGGCATCAGGAGTCTGTTGAAAAATGAAGGTCGCGCTCCCCACCAGCCCGTTCAACCGGCGGGATCTTTTCGAACAGGCAGGCTTCGAGGTCGTCGAAGGTCCGGTTCGCAGCACCGAAGATTTCGTCGAGCTGATGCGGGACGCCGACGGCGCCCAGGTCGGGGTGATGCCCCTGACATCGAAGGAAGTCCTGGAGGCATGTCCGAAGCTCAAGGTCGTCAGCCGCATGGGAGTCGGCGTCGACTCCATCGATCTCGATGCGGCCACAGAGCTCGGCATCCTCGCGTGCAACGTCCCCGGGGTGAACACCACCGAGGTCGCCGACCATGCGGTCGCAATGTTGCTGGGGTTGACGCGGCGTCTGCCCGATGCGGTCCGCTCGATCCGCGACGGCGCCTGGCGCGAAGATCCCGCGCAGATGTTGGAGTATCGGCGCACGGTACGCCGGATTGCTGGTCATACGGTGGCCATCGTGGGATTCGGCAACATCGGGCGCGCATTTGCGACGCGCATCCGCGGCTTCGGGCCGAGCGAGATCATCGCCTACGACCCTTATGTCTTCCAATCCACGGCCGACCTCTACGGGGTCAAGATGGTGTCGTTCGAGGAGCTTCTGACCCGCGCCGACTACATCACCATCCACTGCTCCGCGACCAACGAGACCCGGCATATGTTCGATTCCAATGCCATCGGCAAAATGAAATCCACCGCGATGCTGGTCAACACCGCACGCGGGCCCATCATCGACGGCAAGGCGCTTGCGAGCGCCCTCGAATCCGGCCAACTCGAAGCGGCTGCCCTCGACGTGACGGAAGTGGAGCCCATCGAGGCGCGAGATCCGTTGCTGAGTCTCCCCAACGTCATCATCACGCCACACATCGCCGGCTTCTCGCCCACCTTCCTCGAGGAGTGTCCCATCCGCCAAGCCGAGAACATCATTCTCGTCCTGACGGGCCAAGCACCCCACGGCCTCGCGAATCCCGAAGTCATCAAGACCATCGCCGTGATGCGCTCGACAGACCCGGGCCGTTGGGAAGGCGTTCCCGACTTCTCGACGGCGTTGGCAGTCTGAGGAGGTTCAGGTGGATAAGGTAGCGATCGTCACGGGAGCCGGGACCGGCATTGGTAAACATACCACCCTGGCGCTGCTCGAGGCCGGTTATTCCGTGGTTCTGGCGGGCCGCCGCCTCGAGCGTCTAGAGGCGGTCGTCGAACAGTCGAGTGCCGGCTCGCGTGCACTAGCGGTGCAAGCCGATGTCAGCGATCCCGACTCTGTTTTCAACCTGTTCGAAAGAACCAGGGAAGCCTTCGGCCGCTTGGATCTTCTATCCAACAACGCGGGCACCGGCGCACCCCCGGTGCCGATGGAAGAATTGACGGTCGAGCAGTGGAAACGCGTCGTCGACGTCAACCTGACGGGCTCGT
>JAPULC010000266.1 GCA_027295305.1 Gammaproteobacteria bacterium | reverse complement strand
TCGCTCTTCGCAAATCTCGATTGGGGTCCCGTGTGGGCGGCCTACATCGCCGCCATGCTCCTCGGTGCGGCCTACCTCAGCATCGGGCTCTTCGTCAGCGCGCGCAGCGACAATCAGATCGTGTCTCTGATTCTAACGGTGCTCGTGTGCGGCGTGTTCTATCTAATCGGCGCAAGCGTGCTGACCGATCTCGTCAGTAACCGTGCCGCCGAGGGCTTGAGGGCACTCGGCAGCGGATCGCGCTTCACCTCCATCACCCGGGGTGTGCTGGATCTGCGCGATCTCTATTACTACGCGAGCATCGTGGGGGTGTTTCTCGTGCTGAATGCCTACACCCTCGAGCGTCAGCGGTGGGCTCACGACGGCGACGCAGGCCACCATCGACGCTGGCGGATGCTGACGGGCCTTGTTGCGCTCAATCTGCTCGCGGCCAATCTGTGGCTCGCCCCCATCACCTGGCTTCGCGCCGACATGACGCAGGGCAACATCTACTCGATCTCGGAGGCCACCCGCTCCTATCTCGATCAGCTGAAAGAGCCCTTGCTGATCCGCGGCTACTTCAGCGGTAAAACCCATCCGTTGCTTGCGCCCCTGGTTCCGCAGATGAAGGATCTCATCAGCGAATACGCCGTCGCTGGCGCCGGGCGCGTCCGCGTCGAGTTCGTCGACCCGGTGGAGGAGCCCGAGCTCGAGGACGAAGCCAACAGTAAATACGGCATTCGCCCGGTGCCCTTCCAGGTGTCGGACAAATATCAGGCGAGTCTCGTCAACTCCTATTTCGACGTGCTGGTGCAATACGCCGACGAATACGAGGTGCTCGGCTTTCGCGAGCTGATGGAGGTGAAGGTCGAGAGCGAATCCTCCCTCGATGTGCAGCTTCGCAACCCCGAGTACGACATCACTCGCGCCATCAAGAAAGTGTTGTACGACTTCCAGGGCGGAGGAAATCTGTTCGACAACATGACCGAAGAGATCCGTTTCGTCGGCTACTTCTCCTCGGACGAGAAGCTGCCGCAAACACTGGTGGAATTCAAAGACATCGTCACAGAGGTGCTCGACGAGCTGCGCGCCGAGGCAGCGGGCCTGCTCAGCGTCGAGATCCTGGACCCGGAGTCGGGAGACGGCGAGCTCGCACTCACGATCGCTGCAGACTACGGACTTCCCCCCATGGCGACGAGCCTCTTCGACCTCGACACGTTTTATTTTTACATGACATTCGCGAGCGGCGACGACGTCATTCTGGTCCCGTTGCCCGAGCCCCGCGACGCCGATGCACTCAGACGCGGCTTCGAAGCGGGGCTAAAACGCTTCGCCACCGGCTTTCTGAAAACCGTCGCGCTGGTGGCTCCGCAGATAACCCCGATGATGGCGCAGATGGGGATGCCGGGGAATCAGTTCACGCAGCTCAGAGACTTTCTCGTTGCGAACTACAACATCGAGTCGGTGGATCTGGGGAGCGGCCGCGTGCCCTCGATCGTCGACGTGCTGATGGTGGTGAATCCGTCGAACCTGGGCGAGCGTGAGCTCTTTGCCATCGATCAGTTCCTGATGCGCGGCGGCACGGTGATGCTCGCAACCGCACCGTTCGAGACGCAATTTCGCAACGAGACGATACTCGCGAGCAACAAATCGTCGGGGTTGAGTGAGTGGCTCACGCATCACGGCATCACCATGGAAGAAACCCTCGTCATGGATCCGCGCAACGCCGCCTTCCCAGTGCCGGTGACGCGCCAGGTAGGAAGCTTCTCGTTCCAGGAGATTCGCCTGCTCGACTATCCATATTTCGTGGACATTCGAGAGGACGGGCTCAATCAGGACAGTCCCATCACCGCCGATCTTCCCCAGCTCACTGTGGCGTGGGCTTCCCCCATCGACATCGACGCCGAGGCCAACCGGAACCGTGAAGTCACGCCACTTCTCCATTCGAGCCCGGCGAGCTGGGTGTCGACATCTCTCGACGTCATGCCGCGGTTGACTGATTTCGGCGACACACCGTTCGCATCGTCCGGCGAACGCAGGACCTCGCTCCTTGGGGTCGTCATCGAAGGTCGATTCGACTCGTACTTTGCGGGTCAAGAGTCACCGCTGCTCGCGCGTGAGGAGTCCGACGAAGACGAGGCTCCGATCAATGCAGACGAGGATGCGTCCGAGGACAAGGATGCCGGCGTGATCGGCAGCGTCATCGAACGCTCTCCCGAATCGGCGCGCCTGATGCTGTTCGCTTCGAACGAATTTCTCGCCGACCAGAATCTGCGCCTGATCGGTTCGGCCGAGGGCACGGTCTACTTGAACCCGCTTCAGCTCATGTCCAATGCGGTGGATTGGTCCCTCGAGGACAGTGGGCTTCTCTCGATCCGCTCCCGTGGACACTTCAATCGCACGCTTCCGCCGATGGAACGAAGCGATCAGGTGTTCTGGGAATATCTGAACTATGCATTGGCACTCGCGGGGGTGCTGCTGCTGTATGCATGGCACCGCTATCGGGCAAATCTCTCGCAGGCACGATATCGCTCGTGGCTGCTCTCGGGAGAGGGGGCTTAGAGCGTGGACAGAACGATAAAGATACTCGCGGGAGTACTCACGCTGCAGGTCATCGGTGCAGTCGGATTGATGTTCTCATCCGACGCGTTCGATCGCGCCGCCGAGTCCCCCCGTTTCATCGATGTCGACGCATCCCTCATCGACGAGATCGTGGTCTCGGCGCCGGACAAGGATTCCGTGATTTTGCGGCGAGTCGACGAAAGCTGGATCCTCCCGGAGCACAAGAACCTGCCGGTCGACGAGGACAAACGCTCCAAGGCGATGGAGCGTCTCGTAAACTCGAAGGCGGCATGGCCGGTTGCGACCAGCACTTCCGCTGCCGAGCGTTTCGAGGTCACACAGGATAATCACCAGCGCCGCGTGGTGCTGAGATCCGAAGACAGCGATCTGGTGGAGTTCTATCTCGGCACGTCCCCCGGTTTTCGCCAGGTCCATGCCCGCCGCGCGGGAGACGACGACATCTTCGCCATCGACTTCAACAACTACGAGCTTCCCACCGGCGCTGACGACTGGCTGGACAAGAAGCTCTTGCAGCCCAGCGGTGAGATCACCGCCATCGAGACGCGCGCGTTCAAGCTCACGAAGCAGGACGACAAATGGAGTCTCGAAGCGCTCTCGCCGGACACCGAGACCGACGAATCCAAAGCCGACTCCCTCGCTTCGGCACTGAAGTCGCTGCGGGTCACGGGTGCTGCGGCCGACGAGGCGTCGGCAGGCGTCGAAGGGGAAGTACCGACGTTCAGCTACGCCGTGGAGACGGACGCGGGGAGTTACAGCTACGCGTTCTACGAGGGCGAAGACGAATATCTAGTGAAAGGCTCGAGCCACGAAGGCTATTTCCGCGTCACCAAGTACACGGGCGACCGGCTCAAGATCGATCGCGAAGAGCTGGTGAAGGACAGCGAGGAGATCGCCGGCAATGAGGGCGACGAGAATACGAGTGGATGATGGGCATGGGACGCGGTGGTTCCTGACCGCAGGAACGGCAGGATCTGAAGTGGTTTGCCAGCAACATGGGGATGGATCTCGAGGAACGTCTCCACTATGCTTTGCTCGGCAAAGTACTTGGCTAAGCCGATGAAGCGAGAACCGGCACAGCAGCTACAGGACCAGGCCATGGACGATCTGCGGTTCATCCGCAGCGCCATGGCGAACGCCTCTCAGTTCACCGCCGTACCCGGCCGCGGCAGCATCGGCGTCGGCATCACCGCAGTCGCCGCGGCCCTCCTGGCAAATTCTCTCGACGCCGATCTCGCACGGCTTGCCACCTGGGTCACCGAAGCCATTCTGGCGCTGGCGATCGGCGGCGTCTTTCTCGTGCAGAAGGCACGGCGCGCCGGGGTGGACATTACGGCGGGGCCCGGACGCAAATTCATGCTCGCGGCACTGCCCTCGTTCGGCGCGGCACTCCTGATCACCATCGCGCTCTACCGCCTTGGGGATACCACGCTGGTGCCAGCCGTCTGGATACTTCTTTACGGCACGGCAGTCATCGCGGCCGGCGCCTTCTCGGTGCGCCCAGTACCCATCATGGGATGCGCGTTTCTCGTGGCCGGTGCGCTCACGCTTTTTTTGCCGAGCGAGCTCCACAACCTGATGCTCGGCGCAAGCTTCGGCGGCCTGCACATCGTCTTCGGCTATGTGATCGCCAGACATCATGGCGGTTAGTATTCCCGAGTACCTCGCGGGCGATGAGTTCGCCGATTTTGATCGGCTCATCAACGAGCGTGTTCGCCTCGGCATCCTGAGTGTGCTGGCGGTGAACTCCTCGGCGAGCTTCTCAGAGCTGAAGGGCATTCTCGACACCACCGATGGTAATCTGAGCACCCATGCGCGGCGTCTCGAGGATGCAGGACTCGTAGACTGCCGAAAGACCTTCAAGGGACGCAAGCCGCACACCGAATATCATCTCACCGCCAAGGGTCGATCGAGCCTTGAGCGCTATCTCACCCAAATGGAAACTCTGATTGCAGCTATGAGGAACGAGCAGTGAATCCTCGCAACGAAGATCTGCCACGACATGTGGCCATCATCATGGACGGCAATGGTCGCTGGGCCCGATCCCGCGGGCTGCCCCGCTACGCGGGTCATCGTGCAGGGGTCGACGCCGTCAGACGCACGGTGGAAGCTGCGGGGGACGCCGGCATCGAGTTCATGACGCTGTATGCGTTCTCCGCCGACAACTGGAAGCGCCCGCGCGAGGAGATCTCCGGCATCATGCGGCTTCTCGATCGCTACCTTCAGTCTGAAACCCAGCGTCTGGTCGAGGAAGGTGTGCGTGTGACCGTGGTGGGCCGGCGCGATCGATTACGTCCTCGCACCCGTGGGCTCATCGAGCGCACCGAAGAGGCGACGCGAGGCGGCACGCGCATGCGCCTGCGCGTTGCCATCGACTACTCCGCGCGCGAAACCATCATCCGCGCCGCAAAGCTCGCCGAGGGCCGCGAGGTCACGCACGAAGAGTTTGCCGAGCTCATGGCGTGTGCCATGCATTGTGAGCCCGACTATCCGGCAATCGACCTGTTGATCAGAACGAGCGGCGAGATGCGTCTGTCGGATTTCTTTCTCTGGGAGTCGGCTTACGCCGAGCTCTATTTCACCGATACGTTGTGGCCCGACTTCGAAGCCAAGGATCTTCAGGCTGCCATCGATGAATATGCGCGCCGTGAACGCCGCTTCGGCGAAGCCCATAGCCCGCGTCTGGTCTCCATACGCTGAAGCAAGGCCGATGGGCCCGCTGAAAGACCCTGCTATCAAGCGGGCCGGCCCCACGCGGTTCTTAGAGGTCCCTGAATGTCGCGCATGCGTTTGGGTGTAAGCCATCAGAGGCCGCGAGATCTCACCGAGGATCGTCTCAGGCTTCTGCGCCAGCTCGGGGTGGAAGCTCTGGAGGTGCGCATCCCGAGCAGCGAAAGCTCCTTTGAAGCCATCGTCGATATCAAACGCAAGGTCGAGATTGCGGGCTTCGAGTTGCACGAGATCATGCTGTCGGATCTCTACTCCGCGCCGTCTTTCACCCTCAACCGCGACGGCCGCGATCGCGACATCGAGACATTCAAACGCTTCGTCACCGATCTGGGACGTGCGGGGGTTCGCCACACCACCTATGCCTGGCACACCGGCGGCGCCTACGAGACCGGACGCACCCAGACACGAGGCGCCGAGACACGTCGCTTCGAGCTCGGCGCCGCGGCTCGCCTCGCCAACGCCTACGGGCGTACCTATGGCGACGACGAGCTGTGGCAGAACTACGCGCATTTCATTCGCGAGGTGCTGCCCGTAGCCGCCGAGGCCGGGGTGCGGCTGCAGCTGCATCCCAACGACCCCCCCGTCGACCATCAGGGGGTCGCGAGAATCTTCAGCAGCACCGGCGCTTTCGCGCGAGCCATGGAGATCAGCGACGCGAGCCCCTACTCCGGAATCCTGTTCTGCGTCGGCACCTGGTCGGAGATGGCGGGCCCCGATGGACACGGTGAGGACATCGAAGCCGCCATTCGACGCTTCGGGGCGGCGCACATATTCCAGGTTCACTTGCGCAACGTCAGTGCACCCCTGCCGGACTTTCACGAGACCTTTCCCGACGACGGCTATCGGGATCTATGTCGGATCATGCGCACCCTCAACGAGGTGGGCTTCGACGGCATGGTGGTGCCCGATCACGTCCCGGATGCGCATGCCGAGCTAGGCGAAGCGTTCACGCTGGGATACATTCGGGGTCTGATACAGGCGGTTACAAACTAGAGTCCGACGGACGCGCAAGCGGGGTGTTTTCTGGTGTGGGAGCGGCTTTAGCCGCGAACTATGGGGCTTGCGACTCGAAGCATTCGCGGCTAAAGCCGCCCCCACAGGGTCCTTCGAGGTTCACGTTGGCCGCTCCCACACCAGAATGCTCAACCACGAATGCGGGGAGAGATCACATGGCGTTGCCCGACGACTACGAGGAGCGCGTCTATGCCGGCGTGCTCGGCAAGATCATCGGTGTCTATCTCGGGCGCCCTTTCGAAGGTTGGACCAACGCGCGCATCGAGGAGCGTCTCGGGGACATCAACTACTACGTGCACGACGCGTTGGATGTGCCGCTCGTCGTCACCGACGACGACATATCCGGCACCCTGACGTTCATCCGCGCGCTCGCCGATAACGGCCACGACCCCGACATCTCCCCCGCCCAGATCGGCAATACCTGGCTCAACTACCTCATTGAGGGGCGCACGGTGCTCTGGTGGGGCGGGCTCGGGAATTCCACCGAGCACACCGCGTATCTGCGCCTCAAACAAGGGATCGAGGCGCCGAGATCCGGCTCCAGCGAGCTCAACGGCAAGGTGGTGTCCGAGCAGATCGGCGCGCAGATATTCATCGACGGCTGGGCCATGGTCTCTCCCGGGGATCCCGAGCGCGCCGCGGAGCTCGCTCGTCGGGCTGCGAGCGTGAGTCACGATGGCGAGGCGATTTACGGCGCCCAAGTCCTCGCCGCCATGGAGGCACTCGCCTTCGAGGAGTCGGACATCGACAAGCTGATCGATGTGGGCACGTCGATGATTCCCGGAAACTCGGCCATCTACGGAATGATTCAGGATCTTCGCTCCTGGCACGCCCAGCATCCCGCCGACTGGCGCAAGACCTTCGCTCGAATTCAAGCGCAATATGGCTACGACAAGTACGGCGGCAATTGCCACATGGTTCCCAATCATGCCTTGATCGTCATGTCGCTCCTGCATGGCGACGGTGACTTTCAGAAGTCCCTGATGATCGTCAACACGGCAGGCTGGGACACCGACTGCAATTCCGGCAACGTGGGTTGTCTGATGGGGATCCGCGGCGGGCTCGATGCCATCGATGCGGGTCCCGATTGGCGAACGCCGGTCGCGGATCGAATCTACCTCCCCACGGCCGACGCCGGCAGCGCC
>JAPULC010000265.1 GCA_027295305.1 Gammaproteobacteria bacterium | reverse complement strand
CATCATGGCGCCGCGGGCACTGCACCCGCAGGTGGGCTGCCGGCCGGCGCGACGCCCGAGGGTGTCGAGGATCTGCTCGGAAACGTATTCCAGTGGACCGCATCACCGTTCGATGCCACCCGGAGCGTGCTTCGGGGCTGCGCATGGGACGATGCGCCCGGGACTTGCCGCTGTGCCTTCCGACACGGCCGCCCGGCGCAGTCGCGCCATGTGCTGATCGGGTTTCGTTGCGCAAGCAACTGAGCAGCTTCTCTCGTCTGTCCGCGAGGCACACATTCGACGGAATCGGCATGCAATCGGACACCTTGACCAGATCAAGGCAGGATAAGCGACGAGTATTGCGCTGTACTCACGCTCTGCGAGAACACCTTGCAGCGAACTCGGGGAGAGTGGTCGTGACAACGGCCCCGACCGCTCTCGGGTTCCTGGTCAGGATCGTTCATGGTCCATCCCTGGTAGCTGACCCCCCCGGTCGTGGGGGCGCGGTGTGTTGTTACGACTCGCAGCGAGTCGAGGCGTAGGCGCTAATGCCGATGAACGTGCGGTTTCATCTCGTGCGGGATCCCGTGCGGCCCGAAACCGTACGTCGCCAACCAGCTTCGCGTCGAATCCTCCGCGAGCTGCATCAACTCCGCAGTATGCGAGAAGTCGTGAATACGATATTCGAGCGGGCACAAGGGAGGCACGACGATCAGCTCGACCTGGTCCTCATAGTATTGAAGATCGTGCAGAAGCTGTCTCATGACCAGCAGGTTGAGCGCGTGGATTGCTACCCCGAGCGCCCCTTTCGGCGGCTGTTCCGCTGAGCAGGGCGAGCCGGTGGGGAGAACCACCACTCGCCTTGCCCCCAGACGGATGGCAGGAGCAATGGGCGTATTACTCGCCACGCCGCCGTCGATGTAGGAAAGGCCATCGATTTCGACGGGCGGAAAGACGCCAGGAATCGCAAGACTCGCCATGAGCGGAGAGATCACGTCACCGGTTGAGAAGACAGTTTCGGTCCCATCTAGCATGCGAGTGGCCACGATGTGTATCCCCAACGGTGAGCTTTGGATGCTCGGAAGCCTGATCTCTCGCTTGAGCAGACGATGAAGCGATGAAGGCGATACGAGCGAGAGTCGATTCGAGACCGACGCCGCGAACGCTCTCAACGGCGTGACGGGAAACACGTCACGTCGGCGCAACCTCAGCCATACGCTTCGCAGGCGCTCAACGCCCTCGAGATTGGGATTAGTTGCAAAGAACACTGCATTGATGGCTCCCACCGAGGAACCGACGACGAAGTCCGGTATGTGATCCTCGGCCACGAGGGCACTCAGCATGCCAACCTGAATTGCGCCGAGGCTTCCGCCGCCCGCAAATACGAAAGCCGTCGGAACGTCCGGGGATTTGCTGTCTGGAACTGTCACGCGTTGTGCACCTCGACGGTGCCGCTCAACCTCGGCGGCCACCCGAGCATTCTGTCGATGGAAGCTGGCGTTTTCGAGCAGAATTCGCGACGCGGCGCGGATTTCAGACGCTTTTCCTCGATTTTAGATCTCACACAACAGTCTTGGGATCTTGCTGGACTCAGCGGGGACCCAAGCGAGAGGGCTTAGGACAGAACGCGCGGGCAGCGTCACGCCTCGAAGCGCTTGTCACAAGAAGGCTGCGCCATTGCGCGCTACTGTGTCTCCAGCCCGTTCATGTTGCCTTCGGCGCGCCACTCCTTCAGGAGTGCGAAGAAGGCCATCGAGCCGCCCCCGAATGGGGCGTTCTGGCCGTTGCGTTCGCCCGGTTTACCCTCGTTGTTGTAGTAGCCCGGGGTGCAGCTCTCGAGGAATTTCCGGGCGCGCCGATTTAGACGGCTGATGGTCTCCACCCACTCGTCCTCCGCGTCCTGCGTTGCCTCGACGACTCTGTAGTTGCTTTCCGCACACGTCTTGACGATGTAAGCGATGTGCGTGCTTTGCTCGTTCAACAGATGCGGGAAGTTTGCGGTAAACCCTGCCTGCGCGGGACTCATGATGAAACAGTTCGGAAAGCCGTGGCCGTGCATGCCATGCAGCGTGCGCATCCCGTCCGCCCATTTCTCGGAGAGCCTGACGCCGCCGCGTCCGACGATGTCGTATCCGGCGCGGCGCGTGTAATCGGTGCCGACTTCGAAACCGGTCGCCAATATCAGGCAATCGATCTCATACTCGGTGTCGCCGACGACGATGCCTGTTTCCGTGACGCGGTCCACGCCTTTGCCGTGGGTGTCGATGAGCTCTACGTTCGGCAGGTTGAAGGTCGGAAGATAGTCGTCGTGGAAGCACGGGCGCTTGCAGAACTGTCGATACCAGGGTTTGAGCGCATCTGCTGTTTGCGGGTCGTCGACGAGCTCGTTGGCCCGTGCGCGTATCTGCTCCATCTTCTGGAAGTCAGCCACTTCCATCTTTTGCCCCAGTGCTTCGGGAGACAGATCCGGCTCGTCTTCATTCCTCACGATGAGCAGAAGGTTACGAATGATGTCGGTCCAGCCGTCGCGCACGAGGTCCTCGTCGGCGATCCCACCGGAGACGAGAGTATTGAAGTTTTCCATCCGATGTTGATGCCAGCCGGGCTCTAGTCCCGCCACCCACTCCGAATCGGTGGGCTTGTTGCCGCGCACGTCGATGGACGAGGGGGTGCGCTGAAAGACGTACAGTTGCTTTGCGTATTGGCCGAGGTAGGGGACGCACTGTACGGCGGTGGCGCCGGTTCCGATGATTCCGATCCGTTTGTCGGTGAGCCCGGTCAGATCGCCACTGGACGAGCCGCCCGTGTAGTCATAGTCCCAACGGCTGGTATGGAAGGTATGGCCTTTGAAAGTCTCGATGCCGGCGATGCCAGGCAGTTTCGGGCGGTTCAGCGGTCCGTTCGCCATGCATACGAAGCGCGCCTTCATGCGGTCGCCTCGGTTGGTGCTGATGATCCAGCGTGAGCTTGCCTCGTCCCACTCCATGGCGGTCACCTCCGTCTGGAAGCAGGCACCGTCGTAGAGGTCGTACTTCTCGGCGATGGCGCTTGCGTGGGCGAGGATCTCCGGGGCGAAGGAGTACTTTTCCTTCGGGATGTAGCCAACCTCTTCCAGCAGCGGCAGATAGATGTAGGACTCGATGTCGCATTGCGCACCGGGATAGCGGTTCCAGTACCACGTTCCTCCCACGTCACCGCCTCGCTCGATCAGGCGAATGTCGCGGACACCCGCCTCGTGCAATCGTGCACCGGCGAGAAGACCGCCGAAGCCTGCGCCGATCACCACCACTTCCACTTCGTCGTGCAGGGGCTCGCGAGTGAATCCGGGGGCGACGTAGGGATCGTCGACGAGGTGGGCGAATTCGCCGTTGACCTCCAGGTACTGATCATTGCCATCGGGACGCAAGCGCTTGTCGCGCTCGGCTCGGTACTTCTCCCGCAGGGCATCGGGATCGAAGCCGAGCTCTTCCGGGTCGTATTTCGGTGTCACGTTCTCGGTCGCCTCAGGCATGAATCGAGTCTCGCTCGCAAGGGATATTGTCGGGCGTGCGGCGCCCGACGGACAGACGCGTAAAACTACAGGAAACGAAGGTCGCATGGGAAGGGAAACGGCAAAGAGCTAGCCACGCCCGATAAACGGCATCTTCGACGCCATCACCGTCATGAACTGCACGTTGGCGTCCAGCGGCAGGCTGTCCATGTAGAGCACCGCGCGTACGACGTTGTCGACGTCCATCGTCGGCTCCTCCTTCAAGGAACCGTCCGCCTGCTGCACGCCATTTTGCATGCGCGAGGTCATCTCGGTGAACGCATTGCCGATGTCGATCTGACCGCAGACGATGTCGTGCTTGCGCCCGTCGAGGGAAGTCGACCGCGTGAGCCCGGTGATCGCGTGTTTGGTCGATGTGTAGGGGGCGGAGTTGGGCCGTGGCACCTGGGCCGAGATCGATCCGTTGTTGATGATGCGACCGCCTTTGGGATTCTGATCTTTCATCAGCTTGATGGCTTGCTGCGTGCAGAGAAACGAGCCCGTCAGGTTGACGTCGACGACGCGTTTCCAATGCTCGAACTTCAGCTCTTCCAACGGTACGGGAGCCGCACCGGTCCCGGCATTGTTGAAGAGAAGATCGAGGCGACCGAAGGTTTCTTTGGTCGACGCGAACAATGCGGCTACCGCGTCGGGGTCGCTGATATCCGGTTGCACGGCAAGCGCGCGCGAGCCGGCACTCGACGTTTCGACGACCGCCTCCAGACGCTCGAGGCGGCGGCCCGCCAGAACCACCGAATAACCGGCCTCGAGCAGCGCCAGGGTGGTATGTTT
>JAPULC010000264.1 GCA_027295305.1 Gammaproteobacteria bacterium | reverse complement strand
CGCGTGGATGTGGCCTCCGTGCTGGCTGACGATTCCGAACGTGACGGCGAGCCCGAGTCCGCCTCCGGCATGGGGTTTGGTGGTGAAGAAGGGCTCGAAGATGTGCGGGAGATCATCGTCTGAGATGCCGCTCCCGGTATCCGTCACGGTGAGGCGAATGTAGCGCCCGGGTTCGAGCTCGCCGAGGCCGGCCGCCTCGTCCTCGCCTACCATGACGTTCTCGGTCTGAAGCTTCAATACACCGCCATCGGGCATGGCGTCGGAGGCGTTGACAGTGAGGTTGACGAGGATTTGCTCGATCTGGGTCTGATCGGCGCGCACCGGCCACAGATGCTGATCGAGACTCGCACGAATTTGCACGTTCTCGCGCGTGAGCCGCCTCAGAAGCTCCACCGTGCTGCCGACGATGTCGTTCAGGCTCACGGTCTCGAGGTCCAGGACCTGACCACGGCCGAATGCGCGGAGCTGCTTGGTGAGCGATGCGGCGCGACCACTTGCGTCCATCACCGTCTCGAGATTGGATCGCGCGGGACTGTCGCTGGGCAGGGACGCCAGCCCGAGCTCGACGCCGCTGGTGATGACCGTGAGAAGATTGTTGAAGTCATGCGCAATGCCGCCGGCGAGGCGCCCGATCGCCTCCATCTTCTGTGAATCCCGTACCCGTTCCTCGATACGAACGTCGGAGGCCGTGTTCTCGCGCCGTGAAGTGATGTCCCTTGCGACACCCACAACAGTGGTGTCGCCATCATCGTCGGGCATGGGACTCAAGGTGGCCTCCTGCCAGCGCTCTTGTCCGTCCCGGTGTAAGACACGGTATTCCACCGTTACGCTTGGCAGCTCGCGACTCGTGAGCTTCGACAGCGCGTTCTCGACCCTCGAGTGGTCCTGCGGGGCGATGAGCTCATGCCAATGCCGACCCTGCACTTCACTCGGGGTCAGGCCGGTGCCGTGCTCCACTGCGGGGGAGACGAATGTGAACTGACCATCGGCGTTCAGCGTGAAGATCGTATCTCGAGTGCTCGCGAAAATGCGCTCGAGGCGCGCGCGGTCCGCCGCGACGGCGAGCTCACTGCGTGTTCTTTCACTTTCGACGATGGCCAGCACAACAATGTCGGCAATGGACGAGGCGAAGCTCTGCTCCTCCGGGGTCCACGTCCGCGGAGGCCCCACGTGTTCCACCACCAGCGCTCCCACGAGCTCTTCGTGGACCGTGATGGGTGCCGCGAGGAGTGCGGAGATGCCATGGGGCTCGAGATAGCCGTCCAGAAGCTCCACCGTGCGTGGATCGAACTCTGCCTGATGGGCCACCAGCGGGCGGCCCTCTTCCAAAGCCTGGAAGTAGAAGGGGAACTCCCTGGCGTTGAAGCACAGCTCGCGCTTGTGGCTTCGGGTGATGAGGTCGTAGTGATCACGGGCGACAAGCCGTGTGTTCGAATCTTCGAACAGCCATATGCCCGCCCGTGCGGCGCCGATGTTGTCGGCTGCCGCTTCATCGAGCGCGCGAAAGGCTACGTCGAGGTCCCCACTCGTCACGGCACTGTCTTTTGCCAACCGCGCAATGACGCGGTTGTGCAGGGACACGAGCTCTCTTCTGTTCAACGGCGTGGGGGCCTTGTGGTCGTGGTGTCCCTGTCGTTGCAGCAGCGTGTGACGCAGCCTCCCTGTCTCCCGCCAGGGCTTTGAAACATTGAAATATTCTTGGTTTTGTAATGTCCGGGCACCCAGGAATGTGTCACATTTTCGAGTGGGTTAATAGCGGTGGTTCAAGCCCTTGATTTGGGCTGATAATTCGCTGGAAAGGTAAATGGGTTGGTGCACCCGCGTGCATTCGCATGGGGGTTTCTATCGTGGCCGAGCCACTGGATCCGGAAGGTGGGCGCGTTCCATCAAGCTCGATTCCACACCTCCAATGGGGAGTTCATCCCGCAGCGGGTCTCGAGAGCGGTGCTGGTGGCGAACGCGCTTGCATGCGGTGCTCTCTTCCGTGCCTGGCACCCTCATTGACTTCCTAGTAGATTACGATCGCTTTGGGTCAAGCAATAGGGGGAATCCAGATGGCGATGAACGTCAAGCCAATCCCGACGGTGGACAACGAGATCAATGAAATTCGTCTCGGTACCGCGGACATCATCAATCACGACATCCTGCCCGTGGAGGACAAGCTCTGGGGCGCGGTCTCGGATTCGGCCAACGCGCCGAACGAGGTATTGGAGGAAGCGAAGCAGCTGCGCCATGAGGTGCAGGAGAAGGTCAAGAAAACCGGGCTTTGGGCGCCGCATCTGCCCCGCGATTACGGCGGCATGGGGCTTTCGTTCCTGCAGCACGCGTATATGAACGAGGTATTGGCATACAGTCCCGGCGCGGCATCGCTGTTCGGCGTGGTAGCGCCGAATTCGGGCAACCAGAAGATTCTGGTGCAGTACGGCACCGATGAGCAGAAGGAGAAGTTTCTGAAGCCGCTCGTGGATGGCACGGCGCAGTCGGCTTTTTCCATGACCGAGCCCGACAATGCAGGATCGGATCCGCGTTCCATTCAGACCCGTGCTGTGCTCGATGGTGACGAGTGGGTCATTAACGGCCACAAGTGGTTCACCAGCAACGGCCACGCTGCGGATTTCTTCATCGTCATGTGTCGAACGGAGGACCCCGACGGCGCTGGCGGGAGCAACGAAAAGATGACGCAGATCATCGTGCCGAAGAAAACTCCCGGTGTGAACATCGTGCGTGGCGTGCCGGTCTGGGGGAAGGCCTCCTCGCATTGCGAGATCATCTACGACAACGTGCGCGTGCCGAAGTCAAATCAGCTCGGCCGCACGGGCACCGGGCACGCGGCGGCGCAGGATCGTCTGGGCGCCGGTCGCATCTATCACTGCATGAATTCCGTCGGCTCCATGTGGCGCGCGTTCGACCTCATGGTGGAACGCAGCATGACCCGCGAAGTCCACGGCGGCGAGAAGCTGCAGGAGAAGCAGTTCATCCAGGGCTTCATTGCCGATTCCTACATGGACATTCAGTCTTCGCGTCTGATGACCATCCACTGCGCCGAGAAGATGGAAACCGGCGCCGATCCCCGCACCGACATTTCCGCCATCAAGATCTTCGTGCCGGCGGCGTACCATCGGGTGGTGGACCGCGCGATTCAGGTGTGGGGTGCTGCCGGGGTATCCGGGGATCTGCCGCTTGCGAACATGTACCTCGGTGCGCGTACGCTGCGCATCGCGGACGGACCCGACGAGGTTCATCGCATTCTCATTGCGAAGAACGTGCTGCGTCGATATCACGCAGGAGAGAGCTGGGATTTCGGCAACTGAACTTGGACTAGCGCTCGCGCTGATCACGTTGCTGCTGCTCTCGTCTGGCGGGCAGGCAGCACGCGCCTTTCCGCTCGATGAGGAAATTGCGGCTGCGATCTTCGACGCCCGCTCGGCGGGGCAGGCATTTCCGGACGTGCCGGGTGGGCTCGGGGTCGAACGGGCCTATGCGGTGCAGCGCGCCTTCGTGGACCTCGCGCGGGACGATGCGCCGTTGGCCGGATACAAGGCCGGGCTTACGGCACCGGCGTCGTGGTCTCGGTTCGGTGCAGGCGAGCCGGTACGCGGCGTGCTGCTGCCTCAAGGCGAGCGCATTCCGGGACGCGTGATCATCCGCGACCCGTCCGCCAACATGATGATCGAGCTGGAGCTCGGCTTCGTCATGGGGCGTGACGTGCATCAGATGCTCTGGCGAAGGGAAAACCCGTTTCGCTGGGTAGCGGTGGTGATTCCGGTCATCGAGTTTCCCGATCTCGCGTATGCCGACATGACGAAGGTATCGGTCGTGGACATTGTCGCCACGAACGTATCGGCGGCAGGATATCTCCTGGGGACGGAGCGCAAGACGATGCCGGTGGACTTTTCCCTGGACGCATTCGAGGTGAGCCTCGAGCGGGACGGCGAGAGGATTCTGGTGGCGAGCAGCGCAGGCGGTCTGGGGAGCCAGCGGCGCGCTCTGCACTGGCTGATGAGCAACGTGCAGCATTTCCAGATGCCCCTCACCTCGGATATGGTGCTGATCACCGGGGCGTTGGGTGGCATGATCGCGGCGGAGCCAGGGCACTATGTGGCCGATTACGGGCCCCTGGGACAGCTCGAGTTCACCATCGAGGCGGGGGATCGCTTCCTCGAGCGATAGCCGCCCCATCGAATTTGCGGAAGGACGCACATGGAATTAGTCGACATCGAAGCGAATGGCTTTACGTTCACGTGCCGTCGCGCAGGGAAAGCCGGTCCCGGCGTCATCCTGCTGCACGGGTTTCCCGAGACATCGCACATGTGGACGCCGCTCCTCGAGCGTCTCGCCACCGCCGGCTATCGTGCGCTTGCCCCGGACCAACGCGGATACAGCTCGGGGGCACGACCCGAGGGTGCGGAGAATTATCACTACCAGCATCTTGCGGCGGACGTCATCGCACTGGCGGACGCGGAGGGCTTCGAGACCTTCCATCTCGTGGGGCACGACCATGGCGCGGGCGTCGGGTGGAGCTGTGTGTTCGATCATCCCGAGCGAGTGATGAGCTGGTGCGCGTTGTCGGTGCCGCACATTGCCGGCTTTGCCGATGCCATTCGCAACGACCCGGACCAACAGGAGCGCAGCCAGTACATTCAGTTCTTTCAGCAGCCCGGCGCTGCCGAGGCGCAGTTCTCTGCGAATGACTTCGAGCCGTTACGAGGCGTGTGGGGGGCGAGCGATCCGCAGGAAGTGGACGCGTATCTCGAAGTGTTGACCCAACCGGGAGCGCTGACGGGGGCACTCAACTGGTATCGCGGCTCGTTGAATCTCGATCAGGAAAGCGCGGCGGATCGTGTCCGCGACGTGTCGACACCGACGCTGCTCATCTGGGGCAATCAGGACCGTGCCATCGGGCGAACGGGGGTGGAGAAAGGCGAGCAATATATGAAGGGCCCGTATCGCTTCGTCGAGCTGGACGCTGGCCATTGGCTGATTCAGGAGGAGACCGAGCGCGTGTGTAGCGAGATCATGGATCACCTTGAACGCTACGCGGGCAAGGCTTGAAGCAACCTCGACACCAGCCGGTGCCTGGCTCGCTATACAGACGCCTGTTCCACCCACGCCTGCACTTCTGGCGTGATATAGACCTGTTCCAGCAACTCTGCCGCCCACGTCTCGCGCAGAGCGAGTTCACGCAACATTCTGACCGCCAGCACCTGGACCGGCGTCACCTGACTCCACACCGATTTGTTGAGGCATCGCCAGTGGTTGGCATCGCGTCGTGCCGGATGATCGAGCTGCTCGCGGCACGTCTCGCATAGGAGCACACAGCTTTCCAACTCGGGCTCTGCCGGCGCCGGCGGAACTTCGTATGGATGCAAGGGCACGCCGCTGGCTTCGCAAAGCTCGCACGTCGATCGAGCGCGTCGAGCCAGATCCTTGCCGAGCGCAGCGAGCGCGTTCTGGTGCTCCCGATGACGTTCCAGGCCGCGTGCCATTCAGGTCTCGCTCCAGAGATGGTCCGCCCGCCAGGCGTACGTGTAGAGCGCCCAGAGCATCAGAACGGTGAAGACCAGGGAGATGGCGTACGCAACGTCCACGGTGAGGACCTGACCGTAGATCGGAATGCCAACAAGGGGCAGCACGATGCCGTAGGCAATGTTCCAGATCACCGAGAGGCCGAAGAACGCGAGCCAGAAGCGACGTCTTCCTATGCCCTTTTGAAATGCCAGCCCTCCGAGACCGACGACGCTCACGAAACTGGCGCCAAGATCGATCCAATCGAGTGAGCTCATCGCGGTAATGAAGGGCACCGAGAACCCGGAGAGCACCGTGAGCACGACTGCGATCCAGAAGAAAATCTTCCAGCCGAGATGTGTCCCTGCAGGCGCCGCCCCGCCCCCCTGGATGAGCTCCGCGCCGGGTGGCCGATAGGGGTTTTCGCTCACCCGATGGTCGCCATCAGTCCGCCGCGGCGTTCGCGAACGCATTGTGCTGCTTCTACTCGCACGCCGTCGTGAACTTCACGTCGCCATGGCGGGGTGATATCGGCCATGAATGGAGTCCTCCGGGTAGCCAGTGGGGATTATCGAGTCGGCGTGCGCTGGGGTAAACTGTTCGCATGGCCGCGCTTCAACGACCCACCGATTATCTCACCCGTGGTGAGATCAAAGAGCTGAGGACCCTCGAGCCGTGGCGCTCCACGTGGCTCATCGTTCATTGCTGGGGCGTGATCTTTCTCACCTGGGCGATCTGCGCCGTGTGGACCAACCCCATTACGATTCTCCTTGGGATCCTGGTGGTGGGTGGACGCCAGCTCGGGCTCGCCGTCATCGGCCACGATGGCGCGCATCATCTGCTCTACAAGAATCGCGGGCTGAACGATTGGGTGACTGAGTGGTTCCTGAACCGGCCCCTCCTCGGTGCCTCCGTCGTGCCCTATCGCAACTATCATCTGGAGCATCACAAGCACACCCAGCAGCCGAACGATCCTGATCTCAGGCTGTCCGCGCCGTTTCCCATCACGCGCTCGAGCTTCAAGCGTAAGGTGATTCGCGATCTCACGGGGCAGACCGGCTGGAAGCAGAAAGTCGGCGCCATGCGTTCGGCGTTCGGCAAGCCCGGCGTTCCCTGGTCCGAGAGACTCGCCGGAGGATTCCGTCGCTTCGGCCCCAACATGGTCATCAATGCGGTCTTTTTGGGAGTGTTGGCCGCCAGCGGTCACTGGTACCTATATGTTCTGCTCTGGATTATCCCGGCGCTCACCTGGGAACAGCTCATCTCGAGAATTCGCAACATCGGCGAGCACGCGGCCGTGCCCGATGACGACCATCGACTCAAGAACACGCGCACGACATTGGCAAATCCCATCGAACGGATCGTGCTCGCGCCCTACTGGGTGAACTATCACCTCGAGCATCATCTGCTGGTCTCATGCCCGTGCTACAAGCTGGCGAAGTTGCATCGGCTCCTGATCGAGCGTGGCCACAGCGAGGAGATGGAGCTCAAAACCGGCTACGTCGCCATGCTGAAGCACGCTACGTCCAAGCCGGAAGTCGTAGCGGCCTGAGTCGAGTTCAGGGCCTTTGTTCGATCGATCGCCGCTGACGAACCTTTTTCGACGTTTTGTCGGCGCGCGTCTTGTGGGGCCAGTGGCCATCACGTAACATTGCGCGCCTCATTGGGATGGGCTCGCACCGTTGTGAGATCCGGTCGTCAATTTATCAACCTGCTTACCAGCACCGTTCTCGGATGGACAGTGATGGCGGTCGTGCTGTGTGTGCGCGGCATGCTGGTAGCCACCGATAGAGGTGCAGGCACTTAGGTTAGAGCGAACGTCCCAAGACTAGAACTCTCGAAAAACCCCGAAGTGCAAGCACCAAGCGCTTCGGGGTTTTTCTATTTCCGGCCGGCGATCCCGGCGGGATAGAGGGGGTGGGCCCGGGCCCTGCGTGCCCGAGTTTTTGGCATTCCGCGCCGGCGATCCCGGCAACGAGTGAACGAAGGAGGTGGGCACGATGGTGCTCAGCGAAAAGATCGAAGATAGAAAGCTCGCCGGCAACATCGCGAAGCTCCTCACGATGGTGTTCTTCCAGGTGTTCCTGGTGATCGTGCCCATTGCTGTGCCCTTCTTTCAGAGCAAGGGCCTGTCCATGGCGGAGGTCTTCGAGCTGCAGGCGTGGTTCGGATTCGTGGTGGTACTCGGAGAGGTGCCTTCGGGTTATGTCGCGGATCTGGTCGGGCGCAAGTGGACATTGGTGGCGGGGACGCTCTTCGTCGGAATCGGCCACAGCTTTCTGTTGATCGCCGATGGCTTCTGGGGCCTCGTGCTCTTCGAGACGTTCCTTGGCATCGCCGTCAGTCTGACGTCCGGCGCCGATCTCGCGATGATCTATGACACGGAGATTGCGCTGGGCAGAAGTGAGCGCGAGCTGCAACGCGGCATCGGCCGGCTGCACTTCATGCATGGGATATCGGAGGGGCTCGCGGCAATCGCCGCAAGCGTGGTGCTGATCTGGTGGACGATGTCCGCTGTCATCTACGTGCAGGTGGCCGTCGGATGGTTACCGATATTCTTCGCGTTGACGCTGGTGGAACCGCCGCGTGAGAGCATCGGCGAGAGCGGCGATGGTTTGCGGGAGCATCTCGGACATCTCGGCGAGATCCTGCGATTGCTTCTGCTCGATGGAGTAATCCTGAGGCTTACGTTTCTCGCCATGGCCATCTGGAGTCTCACGACGTTCTATGCGGTGTGGATTCTGCAGAAGTATTGGGAGGTCATGGGGGTCGAGCTCAAGCACTTCGGCTATCTATGGGCGTTCTACATGGTGGCTGGCGGACTCGCCGGGCGTTTTGCCGAACCCCTCGAGCGCAGGCTTGGCGCCACGGGGGTGCTTGTCCTTGCGGGATTGCTGCCTGCGCTTGGCTATCTGGCGCTTGCGTTCGGGAGCCTTGGGGTCGCGACGTTGCTCTCGCTCTCGTTCTTTCTCAGCCGTGGCGTAGGCGTCGTGGTTCTTCGTCACGCCATGAACAGGCGCGTGCCAAGCCGATATCGCGCCACGGCGAACTCGTTGGCGAGCTTCGGCTTTCGCGGCGCGTTTGTCGTCACGGGACCGATCGTCGGTCACATTCTCGACCTCTGGGGAATCACCACCACGGTGGTGCTCCTGGCCGTTGGCACGTTGGGGGTGTTCCTCTCGATCATCGTTCCGCTGATTTTGTCAGTGCGCGCGAGCGAACGTCGGATGACGCTCGAATCCGCGAGTGCATAACCGAAGCGTCATAGGAGAAGTAGCGATGAAAGATCTCAAGACCCTCGTGAAGAACAAGACGGCGCGTTTCGCGTTCTATCGCGACCGGGCGCTTCACTATGAGACCGATGATGGCTTTATCTTCCCGGTGCCTATCGAGGATGCGGGATCGGCAACGTTCAATGCCGAAGAGAAGGCCATCCTGATGATGCGTTACATCCGCAAACACCTTGAGTACATCGAGAGGGCGCGCGAGGACGGATCGTCGTCGTGAGCGGCAGCTGTAGTTGCCGCGGCATCCATGCCCCCGGTTGCTAGTCGCTACGCATTCTGGAACTAGCTCGCCATCTTCGTCGCTCGTTCGGCGAGGTAGCGTCCCCAGGCACGGTCCATGACGCGACGGCGCACGCCGATACGCGCGGCGGTGTGTTGAACGAAGCGCGCCTCTATGGAGGTGCGTGCACGATCGGCGTCCACTACGTGAAGGATGGCAACCATCAGGCGCTCGCGCAGATCGAGGGGCAATCGGCGCCTGACACGGTCGTAGACTCGCTCGATACCGTGGGCGGTTAGGTTGTGGGTTGCATCCAGCAGGACTTTCAGTCCCTGGCGACGATTCAGGCCGAACCAACGCTCGAGTGACCTGAGGATTGCATCGCGTTCTTCACGTTTGTGGCGCTTGTCGGCGTATGCGGCCGCTGCCAGGACCGTTGCTGCGAGGATCTGAACTTCGTCGGATTGGGAGACATCCTCGGCGTCGAGGGTGACGGCGAACAGTTCGTACAGAAGGCTGTTCAGCCACTTCATGTGCTGACCGACATTTCTAAAGCTGAAGTGTAGAACGCTGCGGTTTGTGAGGTAGGAGAAGGCGCCTGCGTTCAGCGTTCGACTTGCACCGTGGGAATCTCGGGGGCGGACGCGAGGCCCGGGCGGACGAGGGGTGCGCCGCGCTTGCGTTCGTACTTGGGCACCGGGGTGTTGATGATGTCGGTGAGTTCCGCGGCGCGCATGCTGACCTCGACACGCTCGGCCGGAGCTTGTGTGTACGTCGTGGTCCGCTGACGGTGAGAACGCTCTGCCGCCTCGATGAGCGCGATCATGCGCCTCGGCGATGTCTCCTGCCCGTGCTTGGTCCCGGCCGCGCGGGTGATGCTCTCGTTCATCAACGTGCCGCCGAGATCGTTGCAGCCGGCGTTCAGACACGCAATGACCCCTGCGTGGCCCATCTTCACCCAGCTTGCCTGAATGTTGGTGATGTGGGGGTGGAGCGCGAGGCGTGCCACGGCGTGCATCAGGATGGCCTCGCGAAACGTCGGACCCTTGCGCGCCTTACCCTTCAGATAGATCGGCGCCTCCATGTG
>JAPULC010000263.1 GCA_027295305.1 Gammaproteobacteria bacterium | reverse complement strand
ATGCAGATGCTCGGGGGCCGTGACCAGGACTCGGGTGGCCCACGCCGCGACGTCGCCCCTGAGCGCGGCGCCGAGGCAACCGCACAGGCCCCGGGTGGCGAGCCCTTCGAGGAGGACTTCGACGACGACATCCCGTTCTAGCTTTTTTCCGGAAATTGCCGTCTCTGGCAATTTCCTCTGGTCTCCTGGGGGACTCGCCGTTCCGGCGAGCGGCCTTTAGCCGCTCAGCGCAGGGGAGAATGTGATGATGACGAGTGCGGCGCCGAGCACGAGTCGATAGACCACGTAGGGCATCATTCCGGTTCTCTCCACCAGCTTCAGAAAGAAGTGAATGCACGTATAGGCGCTTGCGCCTGCCACCGCTACGCCAATCCCGAGCTGAGGCCAGTCCACCGCTTCGCTCTTTCCTAGAAGCGCCGCGAGCCCCAAAGCCGAAGCCCCGAGAATCGCCGGAATCGACAGCAGGAACGAGAAGCGCGCGGCCGCCTCCCGTCCGAGCCCGAGGAGGAGCGCTGCAGTCATCGTGATCCCAGAGCGGGAGGTGCCGGGGATGATGGCCATCGCCTGCGCGAGCCCGATGACCAAGGCGTCGGCGAGGCGAATGTCGACCACTGACCGAGCCCCGCGACTTTGGTCGCCGACGGCTAGAAGAACAGCAAACAGGAGGGTCGCCCAGCCGATCACGCGCATGGAGCGCAGATGCGTCTCGACGTCGTCGAAGAAGACGAAGCCCGCGACGACCAGGGGTAACGTGGCCACTACGAGCCAAACGGCCAGCCGAGCGTCGGGATGGGTCTGCTGGTCACTCGGACGCCATGCGAGCACCGCTATCAGCATCCGAGCCATATCCCGGCGGAAATAGGTCAGCACCGCAAGCAGCGTGCCAAGGTGCACTGCCACGTCGAAAGCGAGCCCCTGATCGTCCCAGCCGAGTAATTGCGATGGGAGGATGAGATGCGCTGAGGACGAGATGGGTAGGAACTCGGTGAGGCCCTGGAGGAGGGCCAGAAAGGCTGACTTCAGAGCTTCCAATCGATATCGCCTGGCGCCTTCGAGCGCCGGGAGTCTAACGCAAAAGTCCCATGGAAGCGGCTCGCGTGGGCGGTCAACGACCGTGCCCGGCACCACGCCGCTTTAGCCGCTCCTGAAGGCAACGCTTTTTTGCGGAACAGACCCGATTTGACCTGGTGTTTGGTCTCTCTGCGCCATCGTGGCCATGCGCCATCGTGGCCGCAGTGGTAAGGTGCTGCCGCTTGAGATGGCCGAGAGCATGTCGATGGCGGAGATCATTCCCCTGTTTCCACTTCGCAGCGTGCTGTTCAACGGCGGTGTGATGCCGCTGAAGATATTCGAGCCTCGCTATCTCGACATGGTGAGCAGCTGCATGCGCGAGGGGTCAGGTTTTGGTGTCGTGCTCATGCGCGAAGAAGGCACTGATGCGCGCTGGAACGCGGCCGATCCGCAACCGGAAATCTTCGACTTCGGCACGCTCACGCGCATCACGGATTTCGAGCAGCTTCCAAATGGAATGCTCGGCATCACCACCGTCGGTCAGCGCAAATTCAGGGTGCTCGCGACCTTCGAGCAGGATGATCATCTGCTCATGGGCGAGGTGGAGTTTCTGCCCGATGAGTCGGAGTTCGCGTTGCCAGCGGAATTCGAAGGCCTGGCGGGCCTATTGCGACAGCTGCTGGACCACGAGGTGGTGAAGCGCTTGAACCTCACGGTGGACCTCAATGATGGGCGCTCCGTGAGCTGGCGCCTTGCCGAGCTGCTACCGCTTCCGCCGGAGATCAAGCAGAGCCTCCTCCAAATGCGTCACCCACGCGAGCGCCTCACCGAGCTTCAGCGCATCGTCGACAACCTGGCGTCGGTGGGGAACGTTCGCCAGGGTTGAGCGCGGGGCAGTATAATCGCGCTCCCTGCGTCTCGGTCACGATTGATGATGAACGTCGCCGACTACATGCTCGATGTGGGTAAAGCTGCTCGCCGCGCATCGCGCGTCGTGGCGAGCGCGCCGCCGAGCTCGAAGAATGCTGCGCTCGCCGCCATTGCTGATTCCCTCGTGGCAAACGCCGAGGAGATCATCAGCGCCAACGAGCTCGACATGCGTGAGGCGCGCAGCAAGAACATTGCAGCGCCTTTGCTCGATCGTCTGGCGGTCGACTCGAAAACCGTCCATCGAATGGCCGATGGCGTTCGCGCAGTCGGCGCGCTGGCGGATCCGGTGGGTGCCATCACGGACCTGGCGTACCAACCGAGTGGGATTCAGGTGGGAAAGATGCGGGTGCCACTCGGGGTGATCGGCATCATCTATGAATCGCGCCCCAATGTGACGGCGGATGCCGCGAGTCTCTGCCTGAAGTCGGGCAACGCGTGCATCTTGCGCGGTGGCACCGAGGCGTTTCATTCCAACAAAGCCATCGCCGCGTGCATTACCGGCGCACTCGGGCGTGTGGACCTGCCGCCAGAGGCAGTGCAGCTGGTTCAGGTGACCGACAGAGCCGCGGTGGGAGCATTGCTGAAGCTCGATGAATACGTCGACGTCATCGTGCCGAGGGGTGGTAAGGGACTCATCGAGCGCGTCAGCCGTGAGTCTACGATTCCGGTGATCAAGCACCTGGATGGTGTTTGTCACGTTTTCATCGACGATCGAGCGGATGTCGCAATGGCGATCGACGTCGCGGTCAACTCGAAGACATCGAAGTACGCCGTGTGCAATTCCATCGAGACGTTGCTGGTGGCGCAAGACATTGCCGATGCCGTGTTGCCCGAGCTGGCAGCGCGATTTGCACAGCATTGCGTCGAACTCCGTGGCTGTGTTCGCACTCGAGAGATTCTGCCCGAAGCGGCGGAAGCTTCCGAAAGCGATTGGCGCGAGGAATATCTCGCACCAATTCTGGCGGTGCGCGTCGTCGGTGGTTTGGACGAGGCGATCGCCCACATCAACGAGTTTGGCTCTCAGCACACCGATACCATTGTCAGCGAAGATCTCAGTCGCGTGCGTCGTTTTCTGCGCGAGGTGGATTCGGCATCCGTCATGGCCAATGTCTCGACACAGTTTGCCGATGGATTCGAGTACGGCCTCGGCGCGGAAGTTGGAATCTCGACAAACAAGCTCCACGTACGAGGACCGGTGGGAATCGAAGGTCTTACGACACAGAAGTTCGTAGTGCTCGGCGAAGGCCAGATTCGCGAGCGTTGAAGCTGACTGCAATTTTCGGCGGTACGTTCGACCCGGTGCATCTGGGTCATCTTGCAGTGGCGGAGGAAGTCAGGGCTCGGTTGGCGTGTGACCGGCTGGTCTTTCTGATCGCAAAATCTCCGCCGCTTCGTGGTGTACCGGGCGCGCGTCCCGAGCAACGCCTGGCGATGTTGAAGCTCGCCGTCGCTGCACATCCAGAGTTCGAAGTGGATGCACGGGAACTCGAGCGTAGCGGGCCTTCCTACACGGTGTTATCCCTCGAGGCACTGCGCGACGAGATGGATGACGACGCGGCGCTCGTGTGGGTTCTTGGTCAAGATGCTTACGCCGGTTTGCCGGGTTGGCTCCGTTGGCGCGAGCTTCTGGAGCTTGGGCATCTAGCGGTTCTCGAACGACATGGAGCCGTCGAGGACCCCAAGGCGCTGAGAGATCTCGCCCGAATGCACGCGACCAACAACATCGAAGACTTGCGAGCGAAGCGCAGCGGATGCATCTACCATCTGCGTCAAGCTCCGGTGGACATATCGGCTACCGAAGTGCGCGCGTTGGTCTCGCAAGGTCGCTCGGCCGAGCATTTGCTCCCTTCGAGTGTCTGGGCCTATATTACGGCCAATGGGCTCTACGGCTGGCACGGTGCCGAGCCCGGTTCTTGATCACGACGAACAGGTGTCTATGACTCCGACAACTTTGTGCGATTGTGTAGTTCGGGCATTGGAAGACCTCAAAGGCAGAGACATCGTGGCGCTGAACGTATCGCGCATTACCGATGTCATGGATTTCATGGTGATTGCCAGTGGCACTTCCAGCCGCCACGTCAAGGCGCTGGTGGACAGCGTGGTGGCGTCCAGCAAGAGCAAGGGTGTACGACCATTGGGGGTCGAAGGTCGCGACACGCCGGACTGGGTGCTGGTGGACCTCGGAGACGTGGTCGTTCACGTGATGCAGCCACGCTCCAGAGAATTCTACGATCTAGAGGGCCTCTGGGATTTGCCAGCCGTGAGCCAGGGTGTGATCTAAACTTCTAGCCTGATGTAACCCTCCCGCATGCGTATTCGGTTGCTTGGAGCCGGTACTCGAATGCCGATCTGGGTACGAGACGGTTTTCACGAGTACACTAAACGATTACCTCGAGACAATCGTCTCGAACTGGTGGAGATTCCGCTCTCCAGACGTCGCGAAGGGGCTTCTGCCGAGGAAGGCCGGCGCATGTTGGAGGTTGCCGGCAAGCGGGACAGGCTGATTGCGCTGGACGAGGGTGGCGAGCTGTGGTCGACGCGAGAGCTTGTCGAGCGCATCGAGCGATGGCGTGGCGGAGGCCGCAACGTCGCACTGCTCGTGGGTGGGCCGGATGGGCTTCACCCGAGCTGCATCGAGCAGGCCGATGAGACCTGGTCCCTATCCAGGCTGACGTTTCCGCACTATCTTGTGAGAGTCCTCGTGGCGGAGCAGATATATCGCGCCTGGAGCGTAGCGAAGGGCCACCCTTATCACAGAGATTGAAATGGCCGAACCTCTGACGCTTGCCGATTCCGACTCTGAAATTCGTATCTTCACCAGACGTGCATTGGTGGTCTTCTCCGGCATGCTGGTTCTTATGCTTGGGCTTGCGCTGAGGATGGTGCAGTTGCAGGTCATCGAGCACGACCACTATCGAACCGTTTCCGACCAGAATCGAATCCACATTCAGCCGGTGTCGCCTACCCGGGGCCAGATCTTCGATCGCAACGGTGTGCTGTTGGCGGACAATCAGCCGGTCTTCAGCGTCACGCTGGTGGAGGAGCGGATCGAGGATCTCGAAGCGACGCTCGCCATCATCGACTCTCTCATCGATCTGTCCGAACGTGAGCTTCGGGTGTTTCGCGAACGTCTCGCCGAGCGACGCCGACCCTATGAAGCAGTGCCGGTGCGGCTCAGGCTCACCGAGCAGGAGATGGCGGTGCTTGCCGTCAATCGCTATCGGATGCAGGGGGTACGCGTAGAGGCGAATCTGGTCCGCCACTATCCGCTGGGTCCGACCACTGCCCACGCGTTGGGCTCGGTGCGCCGTATCACGGTGGAAGATCTGCGCACGCTCGATCCTGTGAACTACAGTGCGACGCAATACGTCGGCAAGCTCGGCGTGGAGAAATTCTACGAGGACTTTCTGCACGGCACCGTCGGCCATCAGCAGGTGGAAACCGACGCACGCGGCACGATCCGAAAGGTGATCAATCATTCAAGCCCTACGCCGGGGCAGAATCTGACACTTTATCTGGATAGCCGATTGCAGATTGCGGCAGACCGTGCGTTGGGCGATCGCCGTGGCGCCGTGGTGGCGATCGAGCCGTCCACGGGTGGCGTGCTCGCGCTCGTGAGCAAGCCGGTCTACGATCCCAACGCTTTCATCACCGGCATCGGTGCCGAGGCCTTCGACGCGTTGCGTTCGTCGGGGGATGCGCCGCTGTTCAATCGCGCCAGCCGTGGACAGTATTCTCCGGGCTCGACGTTCAAACCATTCGTGGCGCTTGCTGCGCTTGGCCACCAGGTGACGGATTGGGATCGGGAGATCAACGATCCCGGGTGGTTCCAGTTGCCCGGGAATTCCAGGATCTATCGGGATTGGAACTGGAGCAAGGATCGCGCCGGCGGCCACGGCGACGTGAGTTTGCGCAAGGCGATCTATCGTTCATCGAACATCTACTTCTACACCATCGCCGCGGAGCTGGGCATCGAGCGCCTTGCCGGCTTCGTCGAGCAATTTGGTTTCGGCCACGTGTGGTCAACGGACATTCCCGGCGCGGCCGCAGGACTGCTTCCTACGCCGGATTGGAAACGTGGTGCCAGGGGGCTGCCATGGTATCCGGGCGACAACGTCAACATGGGTATCGGTCAGGGAGACATGCTCGTCACGCCCATGCAGATGGCGACCGCAGTGGCCATCTTGGCCAATAGAGGACGCCGCGTACGACCCCGCATGCTGCTCTCGAGCGACAGTCCGCTGGAAGGGTTGAACGGTCACGAACCGTTGGGACGTCTGCAGGGGATCTCGGACGCAGATATCGACGGCGTGATCGACGCCATGACCGACGTGGTGCATCGCGGCAATCGCGGGGTGGACGAGAACGGCACGGCGTGGGCGTACATCGGCCTCGACGTGCCTTACCGGATGGCAGGCAAATCCGGTACCGCCCAGGTCGTTGAGATCGCGCAGGGCGAGGAGTATGAAGAGGAAGAATTGGAGGAGCGGCTGCGCAAGCACGCGTGGTTCATGGCCTTCGCGCCTGTGGACGATCCCAAGATTGCAGTCGCGGTATTGGTGGAAAACGGCGGCGGGGGTAGCTCTGTTGCGGGTCCCGTTGCGCGGAAAGTAATCGACACCTATCTGTTGTCGGATACCGCGGCCAACGCACCTTCGACTCGAGGCGTTGCCGGGCGTTGAGCGCGCAGCTGGTCATCCCGAGCGCTTCCGAGCGGCACAGGGGCCGTCGCTTCCATTTCGACGGTCCGCTTCTGCTGCTACTGCTCGTATTGACGGGTTACGGGCTGGTGGTGCTCTACAGCGCGCTCGACGCGAACGTTGCGGCGTTCACTGCGCAGTTCTGGCGCCTCATGCTGGGATTCGTTGCGCTCTCTCTGGCGGCGCACTTGAGTCCATACCACTATCTGCGCTGGGCGCCGTGGATCTTTGGCGCAGGCGTGCTGATGTCGCTTGCCGTTCCCATCTTCGGGGTCACGGTGAAGGGTTCCACGCGCTGGCTGGATCTGCCGGGACTGCCCACCTTTCAACCCTCGGAGATCATGAAGATTGCCGTTCCGCTGATGCTTGCGTGGTACCTCGCGGAGAAACCGCTGCCACCGCAATTCAAGCATGTCTCGGTCTGTGGTCTGATCATTCTCGTTCCCGTCGCACTCATCGTGATCGAGCCGGACCTCGGCACCGGTATTCTGGTGCTCGCGTCGGGCCTCGCCGTGCTCCTGCTTGCAGGGATCCAATGGCGTTGGATCTCTATAGCGATGTTGGCAGGATTGTCGGCTGCACCTGGCATCTGGTTTCTGCTGCGGGGCTATCAGAAGGAACGCATCCTCACTCTGTTCAACCCGGAGCGTGATCCGTTGGGCGCGGGTTGGAGCATCATTCAATCGAAGACCGCCATCGGCTCCGGTGGCATATTCGGCAAAGGGCTCCTCGAAGGCACTCAATCGCATCTCGACTTTCTCCCGGAGAGTCATACCGACTTCATCATTGCCGTGATGGGCGAAGAGATGGGACTGCTGGGGGTGTTGTTCCTGCTCCTCGTCTACGCCATGGTATTGATGCGTGGTATGTATGTTGCGGTCAACGCTCAGGATCGTTTTGGGCGCCTGCTTGCGGGTAGTCTGACCGTCACGTTCTTCGTCTATGTGTTTGTTAACATAGCCATGGTGAGTGGACTTCTTCCGGTAGTGGGTGTGCCGCTTCCTCTCGTGAGCTACGGCGGCACATCGATTGTGACGCTGATGGCGGCATTCGGCATCATCATGTCGATTCACACGCATCGGAAACTGATTTCGCGATGATGCAGATGAAACGGACAGTCAGGGTCGCACTGGCGAGCGTACTCGCGTTCTCGTTCTCGACACTCGGCGCTGCCGATTTCATCGGACGTAGTGAGGTCGATGGGTTCATCGATACGATGGTGTCGCGTCATGGATTCGAGCGTGAACAACTGGTGCTGGTGATTGGCGAAGCAGCGCGCAAACAGAAGATTCTGGACGCCATCTCGCGACCCGTGGAAAAAACCAAGTCCTGGCGGGGGTATCGGCGCATTTTCGTCACCGACACACGCATCGATCAGGGCGTAGAGTTCTGGCGTGGTCATCACGCGACATTGCTGAGAGCACAGGAGCAGTTCGGGGTGCCTGCACAGATCATCGTAGCCACGCTTGGCGTGGAGACGCGTTATGGTCGCCAGCGCGGCGGCTACAGAGTGATCGATGCGCTGTCGACCCTGGCTTTCGACTACTCGCCGCGCAGCAGTTTCTTTCGCGACGAGCTCGAGCAGTTCTTGCTGCTTGCGCGCGAGGAGCACAAGGCGCCGGGTGAGTTGATGGGATCCTATGCGGGCGCGATGGGCTACGGTCAGTTCATGCCTTCGAGCTACAGAGCCTACGCGGTGGACTTCGATGGCGACGGCGTGCGCGACATCTGGGACAACCCCGCCGATGCCATCGGCAGCATCGCAAACTACTACCAGCAACACGGCTGGCGAATCCAGGACGGCGTTGCGTGGCGTGCGTCATCGTTGAAGCGCGATGCGACTGCACTCGCCAACGGGCGATTGAAGCCAGAGCGTTCGCTCAGCGATTTTGTTACGCGAGGGGGTGTCCTGCCCACCGGTGTCGAGCGTGACACGATGGTGACGCTTATGCACCTCGAGGGCGAGCGTGGAGACGAGTACTGGCTCGGACTTCACAACTTTTACGTCATCACGCGGTACAACCATAGTCGATTGTACGCAATGGCTGTATTTCAGCTGGGTGAAGAGATACTCGGAGAGATCGCAGACGTGCTGACACAGGGTGACGAATGATCAGGTGGTCATACGTATGGCTCGCTACATTGTGCGTATTGGTCGGTTGCCAGGCGCCGGCTCCGTTCATCGAGAGCGACGGCGCGCCATCGAACCACGTGGATTTGAGCGGTGTTCCTGACGCCGTTCCCAAGGCGCAACCTTTGAGCGACCTCGGTAATCACAGCCCGTACGTCGTGCTTGGCAAGCGCTATCGTGTGCTGCCGAGCGCCGCGGGTTATCAGGCCACCGGTATTGCGTCGTGGTATGGCTCGAAGTTTCACGGACGTCTCACCTCCAGTGGTCAGCCGTATGACATGTATCGCATGACCGCAGCGCATCGGAGCCTTCCCATCCCTTCCTTCGTCGAGGTGAAGAATCTCGACAACGGCCGCAGGGTGGTTGTGGAGATCAACGATCGCGGACCTTTTCGCGATGGGCGCATCATCGATCTTTCGTACGCGGCGGCCGTGCGTCTGGGCTTCGTGCACGAGGGTGTGACACGCGTGCGACTGGAGGCGCTGGAGCCGCCGGCCGCAATCCAGGTGGGCACTCGAGGGGCTGGAGAGCCCTGGGTGTCGCAAGCTAGCGTGAACCTTGCTCGCGTGGGGTCGACCAGCGCCAGTTCGAACGAGGCTGCATCACCTCAGAGGATGGCTGGCGGTAGCCAGAGGATGGCTGGCGATAGCCAGAGGATGTCCGGCGGTAGCCAGAGGATGGCTGGCAGTAGCCAGAGGATGGCTGGCGATAGACTGTTTCTTCAGGCCGGCGCGTTTGCCACGCCTGAAGCGGCGGCAGACTTCTCGGATGTGCTGAAAGATGTCGTAGGTGATCGGGTGCGCATCGTGCGCTTTCCCTCTCAGGATGAATTGCATCGGGTTCGTGTCGGGCCGATCGGCGACCTGGAGGAAGCCTCGCGATTGCAGGCGCTGATCATTACCGCCGATCTGGGCGTTCCGCTGATCATCTACGACTGATCCGCTTTGCATTCACGTTTTTCAAACGAACTCCTGGTGTCCTGGTGACGGGCGTCGGGATCTCGAGGGCAATGATAGAATTCTCAGGTATGGCACGCTTCATCGCACTTCTCCTGTTCCTCATCTTTCCGCTTTCGATTCAGGGGGCGGCCCTGGTTCCTGCGCCGCCCACGTTGAAGGCGAAGTCGTACCTGCTCATGGATGGCGACAGCGGGCGCGTGCTGGTGGAGCACCGAGCGGATGAGACGCTGTCTCCCGCGAGCCTCACCAAGATCATGACGGGTTACGTCATTGCCCACGAGTTGGCGCTTGGCACCGTGAAAGCAGACGACGAAGTGACTGTGAGCGTGAAGGCATGGCGCACCGGCGGCTCGCGTATGTTCATCCGCGAAGGGACGCGCGTGCGCCTGGAAGATCTCGTGCGCGGCATCGTGATTCAGTCCGGTAACGACGCAAGCGTTGCAGCGGCAGAGCACGTGGCGGGCAGCGAGGACGCATTCGTGGGCCTGATGAATCAACAGGCCGCGCGTCTTGGGATGTCTCACACTCAGTTTTCCAATGTCACGGGGATGCCGAACGACACCCATTTCTCTACGGCGCGCGATCTGGCCCAACTCTCGCGCCAACTCATCAACGAATTTCCGGTTCATTATGCGATGTATCAGGAAAAGTACTTCACCTATAACGACATTCGACAGCCGAACCGCAACAACCTTCTGTGGCGCGACAAGACCGTCGATGGCATCAAGACGGGTCATACGAAGGAGGCAGGCTATTGCCTGATTGCATCGGCGAGTCGTGACGGCATGCGTTTGATCTCGGTGGTGCTTGGGACGGATAGCGAGGAATCCCGCGCGCGCGAAAGTGAAAAGCTGTTGGCTTATGGGTTCCGGTTTTTCCGCACCCACGAGCTGTTCGAGGCCGAGCAAGTGCTCGAGACTGCGCAAGTGTGGTACGGGGACGAAGATCTGGTGGACCTCGGTCTCGAGGAGAAGGTGGTGCTCACCATTCCCAGAGGGGAATACGAAAATATGCAGGCGGAGATCGACCTCGATCAAGTCATCGAGGCGCCCCTCTCCGTAGGCGATGTCGTGGGACGCCTGCGTGTTACGTTGGGGGAAGAGACATTGTATGAGTCGTCCCTCGTGGTGTTGAGTGCCGTGGGGGAAGCCAACGTGCTGAAGCGGACGTGGCACGGTATCTATCTGTTCTTTCGGAGTTCCTTTAGTGACCAGTGAACCGCCGAAAATCGAATTCCCCTGCGACTACCCCATCAAGATCCTCGGGGACAACCACGCGAGCTTCACCGATCGGGTGGTGGCCGTCGTTCGGCGTCATGCCCCCGAGCTCCTCGACGAGAAGGTGAGCTGTCGCGAAAGTCGCAATGGCAACTACATTTCGGTCACCGTTGTCATCCGTGCCGAGGGCGAGGAGCAGCTGAAACGATTGCACAACGAGCTGAAGTCGGACCAATGGGTACGTCTGGTGCTTTAATCGAAACCCTCGTCGTTCGCGACCTCGGGCTTTGCACGTACACGCCGATCTGGCGCGAAATGCAGCGTTTCACCGCGGAGCGCACCGAGGACAGCGCCGATGAGCTGTGGCTTCTCGAACACGAGAGCGTGTTTACGCAGGGGCAGGCTGGGAAGAGTGAGCACTTGCTCGCTCCCGGGAAGATTGCCGTGGTGCAAAGCGACCGCGGCGGGCAGGTTACCTACCACGGGCCAGGGCAGCTCGTTGCTTATCTGTTGCTGGATCTCAAGCGCAAGAGCATCGGTGTGCGCGCACTGGTGCGTGGTGTGGAGACAAGCATCATCGCGCTGTTGAACGATCATGGGATCGAAGGCCGTTCGCGCCGTGACGCGCCGGGGGTTTATGTAGAGGGTGCCAAGGTTGCGTCGGTGGGCTTTCGGATCCGGCGTGGCGCGTCGTTTCATGGGCTCGCACTCAACGTCGACATGGATCTCGAGCCATTTTCGCGCATCAATCCCTGCGGTCTGCCGGGACTCCCTGTGACTCAGCTCAGAGATCTGGGTGGGCCCGGTGATGTCGAGTCCGTTAAGCAGCCGTTGGCGAACGTGCTGGCGAAGACTTTCGGTTACACCGTCCTCGAGCGTATTTAAGAACGTCGTTTTACGGGGCGTTGTACGTTCGTTCCGTTGACCCGCAGTCCGGACATTCGGGGTTTGGCTTCAGCCGCAGCTTGCGCCATTCCATGTATTTCGCATCCAGGACCAGCAAGTGACCGGTGAGCGTCTCTCCCACGTGCGTGAGAAGCTTGATGGTCTCCATGGCCTGCACGGTGCCGATCATCCCTACGAGGGGAGCAATCACGCCATTCTCCGCACAATTGAGCTCCGCGTCCGATCCTTCCGGATACAGACATCGATAACACGGGGAGAGCGGATCGCGAGGATCGTACACCGACACCTGTCCTTCCATCCTGATGGCGGCACCCGATACCAATGGTGTCCCGGTGGCGAGGCAAGCACGGTTGAGCTCATAGCGGGTGGCGAAATTGTCCGTGGCGTCCACCACCACATCGGCGGCTTCGACAGTGCGGCGCAAAGACTCCCCCGAGAGGCGTTCCTCGATCAGCTCGATGCAGGTTTCGGGATTGAGATCCGCCAGTGTGTTCGCTGCGGAGCTGACTTTGGGCATTCCCACGGAATCGTGCTTGTGCACGATCTGGCGCTGAAGGTTCGAGGCATCCACCTGGTCGTCGTCGCAGAGAACGAGGTTGCCCACTCCGGCAGCAGTCAGATAGAACGCAGCGGGGGAACCCAATCCCCCGAGCCCGACGATCAGCACGCGGGCGGCCAGCAAGGCCTCCTGCCCCGCGATGTCGATTTCGGGCAGCATGATCTGGCGGCTGTAGCGCAGGAGCTGGGCGTCGTTCACGGGTACACCTTTACCGTCCGGGAGGCGTCAGCATCCCCTAGTTCTTGTCCAGAAATTCGCCGTCCGGGCGAATTTCTTCCCTCGCTCCGGCGAAGTAGAATTCGCCTTCGCTTCCAAAACCCTTGCTTTTGCTGCATGTTATTTCGCAACGAGCGGGTTTTGCTCAGGGCAGCCGCATGGCTGCCCCGGCATCCATGCCCCGGAGCTAGTTTCCAGAGGGAAACTAGCTAGGGTGATTCGATCATGTCCGGCGAGGTCCTGTCGGGTCTCGATCCGGTAGAATCCTGCATCGCCCATCATCTCCCGTACGCTTTCTCCTTGCAGATTTCCATGCTCGACGAGCAGCCAGCCCGCAGGGCGAAGATGTAAGGGGGAGTTGGCGATGATGGTGTGCAGGGCCTCGAGACCCGTGCGTCCGGAGAACAGAGCTTCGTTGGGCTCGAAACCCGAACCCTCGTAGAGTGGATCATGCAGCGCGACATACGGGGGATTGGCGATGACGAGGTCGAATCGTCTCTCGATGTCGGAAAACCAGTCGGACTGCCTGAATTCCACATGACCGATCGTGTGCCTTTCGCCAATGCCGGCATAGTTTCGCGATGCCACCGCAAGTGCTTCGATGGAGCGGTCGACTGCAACGAGCTCCCAGCTCGGCCGCTCGACTGAGAGCGCCAGCGCAATGGCTCCACATCCGGTGCCGAGATCGAGCACGTGCGCGTGCTGATCCGGCATCACCTCGATGGCGGCCTCTACGAGCAGTTCGGTTTCCGGGCGAGGGATCAGCACGCTGGGGTCTACCTCGAGGTCGAGGGTCCAGAAAGGCTGACGGCCGGTGATGTATGAAACTGGCTCACCGCTCATATAGCGTTGCATGTGGGATTTGAATGCGCGTTGCTCCGTGTGCGAAAGGCCGCGCTCTTCGTGAGCCTTGAGCTCTGCGCGTGAGATTCCCAGCAAGCTGATGAGCAACACCTCGGCATCGGTTCGGCTCAGCTCACCGCAGGCCCCCCGGCTGAGCTCGTACGCCCAGGACATCGCTCCCCGTATCGTCTCGAGCATCACTTCTCCTCGCCAAGCGCTGCCAACTGGTCTGTGTGATGCTCCTGAATCAGTGGCACGACGAAGGTGTCGAGATCCCCTTCCATTACGTCCGAGAGCTTGTACAGGGTGAGATTGATGCGATGGTCGGTGATCCTTGCCTGAGGGAAGTTATAGGTTCGTATGCGCTCGGAACGATCTCCCGATCCCACGAGATCGCGACGCGACTGCGCTCTCTCCTCGCGTTGCTCGGCGCGGGCGCGGTCGAGAAGACGTGCCTTGAGAAGCGACATCGCGCGCGCCCGATTTTTGTGCTGGGATCGCTCGTCCTGGCACTCGACCACGATGCCAGAGGGAATGTGCGTGAGCCGCACCGCCGAGTCGGTTTTGTTGACGTGCTGACCCCCCGCACCCGAGGCCCGATAGGTGTCGATGCGCAGATCCTGGCGGTTGATGTCCACCTCTTCGATTTCCGGCACTTCGGGCAGGATGGCAACCGTGCAGGCCGAGGTGTGAATCCGGCCCTGGGATTCGGTCTCGGGAACACGCTGCACCCGGTGAGCACCTGACTCGAACTTCAGGCGTCCATAGACGTCCTTTCCCTCGATGCGGCAGATGATTTCCTTGTAGCCGCCGTGCTCGCCCGGCCGCTCGCTCAGTATCTCGAGCTTCCACCCATTTCGCTCTGCGTAGCGGTTGTACATTCGAAAGAGATCCCCGGCGAAGAGCGCTGCCTCGTCCCCTCCGGTGCCGGCGCGCACCTCGAGGAATGTGTTGGCCGCGTCGGTTGGATCCTTGGGTATGAGCAGGTTCTCGAGCTCACCCTCGAGCCCCTCGAGTCGGCCGCGCGAGCTCTCTGCTTCCTCCTCTGCGAGCTTGCGGATCTCCGGATCTTCATCCTTGGTGAGCGCCAACGCATCGTCCAGCTCTGCCGCTACGTGTTGATAATTCCCGAAGCATTGCGCCACCTTGTCGAGCTCGGAGTACTCGCGTGACAATCTCTTCATTCGCTCGAGGTCTTTCATCACCTCAGCGTCGCAGAGCATTGCGGAGAGTTCCTCGTGACGCTCCCGCAGGTCGTCGAGCTTTTGCGTTATGTGGGCGGAGAGACTCATGATTTGCCGGATTTGATGTCGTACAGCTCCTGCAACCATTCGATGAGATCGCTGCGGCCTTCTGCCCCGGCATTGCGAATGGCTATCGTCGGCTTGTGCATCAGCTTGTTGGTGAGATTGCGCGCGAGCTGCTCGATGACCTCGGTAGGATCGCTGCCGCCTGCCAGACGCTTGAGGGATTTCGTGAGCTCTTCGGCCTGCACGGCTTCGGCCTGATCCCTGAACGATCGCACCACATCGCGCACGTCACGTATGCGCTGTTCCTTGAGGTAGCGCAGCACGCCCTCGTCGATCAGAAGCTCTGCATCGCGCGCTGCCTCGCTTCGGTTCCTGACATTGTCCTCGATGATGGCGGTGAGATCGTCGAGCGTGTAGAGGTAGACGTCGCGCAGCTCGCTTACCTGGGGCTCTATGTCGCGTGGCACCGCGATGTCCATCATGAAGATGGGCCGATGCTTGCGGATCTTGAGCACCTCTTCGACCGTGCCTTTCCCGAGCAGGGGCGTCGGGCTCCCGGTAGATGCGATCACGAGGTCCGACCGCGCCAGCGCTTCAGGAATCTCTCCGAGCGTGATGGCCTTGCCCCCCAATAGCGCCGTCAGTTCCTGAGCGCGTGCAAGGGTTCTGTTGGCAACGACCAGTTGCGACACACCCGCTTCCTTGAGATGTCGCACCACGAGCTCGATGGTCTCCCCCGCGCCGATGAGAAGGGCTTGGCTTTGAGAGAGATCGCCGAATATCTGCTGAGCGAGGCTGACCGTTGCATAGGCAATCGAGATTGGGTGGCGGCCGATCTCAGTGTCGGTTCTCACTCGCTTTGCCGTTGCGAGCGCCAGCTGAGACATGTGCGAGAGCTCAGGCCCCAACGTGCCTGCGGATTTCGCCAGGTCGTAGGCGCTCTTCACCTGACCCATGATCTGT
>JAPULC010000262.1 GCA_027295305.1 Gammaproteobacteria bacterium | reverse complement strand
CAAGTGCAGATCGGTTTGATCGGAACGGGAATCATGGGCGCGCCGATGGCCGCTAATCTCCTTGCCGCGGAGTTTTCGTTGACGGTTCACGACTTGCGTGAGGATTCGGCCGATCAGGCTCTGGACGCCGGCGCCAAGTGGGCGGATACGACGGCGGCTGCTTGTCACGGTGCCGAGGTAGTGCTGATGTCGCTGCCGACACCGGAGGCGGTGGAGACGGTGGCTCTCGAGGCAATTGCCGCGATGACCTCGGGATCGGTGCTCGTGGATCATTCCACGAGCCCCCCATCGCTGATGCGGCAGCTGGCATCCGATGCAGCGCAGGGCGGTATCGAATTTCTCGATGCGCCGGTGAGTGGCGGCCAGGCAGGGGCGCGCCGTGGGACGCTGTCCGTGATGGTCGGTGGCGATGCGGATGTGCTCGAGCGCTGTCGCCCGATCTTCCAGGCCATCGGCGAGAACATCTACCACGTCGGCGCGGTGGGCTCAGGCGACGTCGCGAAGCTCGTGAACAACATGCTCTGCTTCATTCACATGTGGGCTGCGGTGGAGGGGATCGCGCTCGGCGCCAGGGCCGGGGTCGATCCGAATGTGCTGCGCGACATCGTGAGCACGTCAAGCGGCAACAGTGCGATCTGGCGAGGCGGCACCGCAGCGATGCTTCGAGACCGGTTGCAGCCGAGCTTCGATATGAAGCTGATTGCGAAGGACATGGGCTTGGCGCTCGACATGGCCCGGGAGTTCGAGGTGCCCACCGCGATGGCGCACAGGGCGAACACGCTCATCACCGAATATCTGGAATCGGGTTATGCCGACTCCGACATCTTCGGCACCATCCGCGCGATGGAGGCGCGTACGGGGGCCGAGGTGCGCGGCCGGTGGCGTGACGATGACGCGTCCACATAGATAAATTGTGCCAGCAATTCGGGCGGCCTCGAGAAACCCGCGTCGACCCTCTCGCAACAGCATCCTGGTAGGCTGTGAGGGTCTTGCGTCCGGGAAACGAAGGAATCCATGTCTGCCGGCTCGCGGAAGGTCATCATCGCGGCGCTCCTCGGAAACTCTGCGGTGGCGGTGACCAAGTTCATTGCCGCTGCCCATACCGGCAGCTCTGCCATGTTCTCCGAAGGCGTTCACTCGGTCGTCGACACGGGCAACCAGGTGCTGCTTCTCTGGGGGCTGCGCCAGGCGCAGAAGCCGCCGGATGCGCAGTTTCCGTTCGGCCACGGCAAGGAAATTTATTTTTGGAGCTTCGTGGTCGCGATTCTCATCTTCGCCGTTGGTGCTGGTGTGTCCATCTTCGAGGGCGTTCGACAGATCATGGATCCCCATCCCATCGAGAGCCCGCTGGTGATCTATGTGGTGCTCGCGTTTGCGATGGTGTTCGAGAGCGCCGCCTGGTATTTCGCGTTCACCGAATTCACGAGGGCCAAGGGACGCTGGGGTTACCTCGAGGCGGTGCAGCGGGGTAAGGATCCTTCGCTGTTCGTCGTGCTGTTCGAAGACTCCGCCGCCACGGTCGGGTTGGTGGTGGCGTTTGCCGGTGTGCTCGCAAGCCAGATCACGGGAATTCTCTGGTTCGATGGCCTGGCATCCATCGTCATCGGATTGATCCTGGGCGGCACCGCTGCCTGGCTCGCCTACGAGACGAAGGGGCTTCTGATCGGGGAGAGCGCGAACATCGCCGTGGTGGATGGGATTCGATCCATTGCCGCGTCGCATCCGGGCATCGTGCGAGTGCACGAAGTGTTGACGATGCACATGGGTCCGGACTTCATCCTCGTGAACATCAGCGTCAAGTTTGCCGATGGCACGCGAGCGGAAGTGATCGAGTCCACCATTGCGCAGATGGACGCAGCCATCAAGGAGACTTTCGAGAACGTCAGGCGCGTCTTTGTCGAGGCCGAGAGGCAGGCGGTCACCGTTCTGAGTGACGAGTGAATGAAGAGTGAGTGAAGGCGACTCTCGCTCGCTTTAGCTGGTTCGTGTCCCGAATGCGCAGCATTCTGGATCGGCCGGCGAACCGGCGAACTAGCGAACCGGGGCATGGATGCCGCGGCAGCCGTGGGGCTGCCGTGGGAAGAAATTCGCCCGGACGGCGAATTTCTGGACGAGAACTAGCTGGAGAGCTTCTCGAGGGACCGAGCCAGATTTCTGCGCGCCTCGTCTTCGAATCGATCGCCGAAATGCTGCGTGAGATACAACGCCGGACGCTCCAGAAACGATTTCAGAATGCCCGATCGCGTCGCTCGAAACTCGGGCTCCTCGACCCACGCATACTCACGCCGGATCTGTTGCTCGTACGCATCGAAACGCGCCTCGTCCGCACCGAGTATGGCCAGATCGATGTCGAGCAGCAGCGCCTGATCGCCGGTCTGCGCGGTGCCATCGTGTTTCGTCACGAGAATCAGATCGCTGACCCGCCGCGCGGTTGCGCGTGAAACCCCGGCATCCACGAGAACCTCGTACGCCCACAGTGCGCTTCGAGCTTCGTTGTCCAGCGCGCGTGTATCGTAGATCGCATCGTGAAACCACAGTGCCAGCTCGACCTCCACATGCCGCTCCGCGTGGGCGGCGGCGCCGTCGAGGTGTTCGAAGCACTCGCGGAGGTGCTCGAGGGTGTGATAGGCACGGTGTGGTTCGGCGTAGCACGACACCAAAGCATCGAAGAGAGCAGCCGGTGGGCGGGCTCCCAGGCGTCGCCAGCACCGTGACCACCTGTCGCGCGTTGCCATGAGCCCGGTCGCCTCACCTAGCTCGACCCGGTCTAAGGCGATCCTTCCCCCATGTGCATCAGCGGCAACGGCATGGGACTCGAGCCGTCCATGAAATAGATCTTCGTGGCCGGGTCACGAGAGATGGCCTTCAGCGCCTCCAGCGCCTGCAGGCGCACGTAATTGGGATTGTTGCCAATGGCCTTATTGATCTTCTCGATCTCATAGGCCTGGACATCGGCGATCACGCGCCGGCGCACCGCTTCCTCTTCTGCAGCGGCACGCTCGGCCTGCGCCGACGCAACTAACTGTTGCTGTTCGGTGCGGAAGCGCTCGAGTTCGGCCTTCTGCTTCTCGACTTCCTGCTCGCGTTCCTTTTTCTCTTCGATGGCCTTCGTGATGAATGGAGGCAGCGAGATGTCACGGATCAGCACCGCTTCCACTTCGACACCCTTTGGCCGCAGGAATTCGCGAAGGCCGGCGAGTATACCGACCTGGAGGCTCTCCTGGGTCGTCTCCAGGAAGAAGTCCTCGGCGCGCTTGACGCTCTTGCCTTGCTCGCGCAGCAGCGAGCGCAACTTGGGAATCAGATGGACTGCAATTACGTCGGCGACAGAACCCGTCTCCTTCAAAATGCGGGCGGCATCGGCGCGCACGATGTGATATTGGACGCTGACCTCAACGCTCGTCTGGAGCTGGTCCTGGGAGGGAACGTTGGCGACCTCCAGGTGCGACTTATCGCGAGTGTCGTAGAAGTACCAGTCGTAGAGGGGATTGACCGGCAGGTGCAATCCTTCCTGATAGGGATCGGGACGAATGTCGCCGAATAACGTCGCCACCGCCACGTGCCCGGGTGGCACGCTCACGTAGAGTCGGGTGCCGAAGATGACCAGAAGAAAAATGATCACAACCAATGCGATCAGTGGGGTGGAGAGTTTGTTCACCGTGTGGCTCCTACTGTTACCTTGCAGTGCTTGGCGGCGATTATACGGGCAACGAGGTGAAAGTGGGGTCAGACCAGGTCAGACCTCATTTTCACGGGCATTGGCGCGACAGCCGAGGCGAGTCGTGTTGGACTCACGGTGTCCGCTGCCGCAGACCGATGCCTCCAAACCGGGAGACGCGCCGCTATCAGGAGCTCTGCCGCCGTTGTCGTTGCCGTGTCTCCGGTGGCTTCGCTTCGGAAAGATCCATGGCCTTGTCGATGTCGGCGATCAGATCTTCGTAGGTCGCATCCGTACCGAGGTTCACACCTTCGTTCGAGAACACCGCGTTCGACGAGTAACGCCCCCCCGCTGCGCGGATGATGCGGCCGGTGGGCGCATCGTCACTACACATGTAGAGAACCGCCGGACTCACCAACGCCGGGTTGCCCTCGGGACGCGGATTGTCCGGGTCCGAAGTGCTGCCGGGTACCGACGCGGTCATTCGCGTCTCGGCACCGGGTGAGAGGCAATTGACGCGCACGTTGTGCGAGGCGCCCTCACGGCACAGACAGTTCATCAAGCCCACCATGCCCATCTTGGCGGCGGCGTAATTGGCCTGACCGAAGCTGCCGATGATCCCCGAGCCCGAGCTGGTGAACACCACGCGTCCGAAGTTCTTCTCGTACATGATGGGCCAGGCATGCCAGGTCACGTACGCGGTCCCCGTGAGATGCACTTGCATGACCAGATCGAAATCGTCGAGGGTCATGTTCTTGAACGATTTGTCCCGCAGAATCCCGGCGTTGTTCACGACGTAGTCCACCGTTCCGAACTCGTTGACGGCATCTTCGACGATGCTCTTGGCACCCTCTCGGTCAGCCACCGATGACTTGTTGGCAATGGCGGTGCCACCGGCAGCACGTATCTCCTCGACGACGTTGTCCGCCGCGCTTCCTGAACCGCTTCCGTCGAGTGCACCGCCCAGATCGTTGACCACCACCTTGGCGCCGCGCTCTGCAAGTGCGAGCGCGTGACTACGACCGATGCCACCTCCGGCGCCGGTCACGATGGCTACCTTGTCTTCGAAGTCGCTCATGGTTCTCCCCCTGGATGGATGCCGGACCGCCTAGCATACACGCGTCGGGAGCGAGTGAAAGTACGCCTGCGCCGCGTCCTGCGATGATCCTCGGAGCCCCTGGAGATACTCGGCGTTCAGTCGGTGAGCTCTTCGGCTTCTCTGATCTGCACCAGCGCTTCGATGCGGTCGAACATCAGCACATAGAACAGTGCAAATGCCGTCGCGAGTCCCGCTGCGAGGGGGAAGAACACGGCCCAACCCACTGCAGCCACGACGAACCCCGCCAGCGACCCCGCCACCCAAATGCCGAGGTTCCACAGACTCGATTGCAGGCTGTAGTCGGTAGCGGCCTGGGCCTTGGAGGCCCAACGGAAGCGCGAGTTATTGACGGCGAATGAATAGATCGCCGTGCCGAAACCGAGGAGCGCCACGATCGCCACGAACATCGGCAGCGGCGGTAAACCCGGCATGGTGGCGAAGGCGAGGAACACCACGCCTTCGATCGGGAGGATGGAGAGCCCGACGAACGCCGCCGTTCTGACGCCGAAGCGGCGAATCAGAACCGGTGTTACCAGCGCCGCGAGCCCGGCCCCGGCGATGGCGGAGATGGGGGAGAGAATCCCGAATTGGGTCAGCGTGAGCCCCTTGTCGGATAGAAAAGGACCGACCATCGAGCCGAAAAACGCGCCGCCGAATCCGAAGCAGAACAGAAAAGGCAGGATATATCTCGACTCGGGACGTTTGACGGCCTTCCACAGGTTCGGCCGTTCACCGCGTTCGCGGCGTTTGCGGCTCGCCTCAGGCGGTGGCGGTTCCTTTCGGATGATCGCGGGTAACGCCGCACCCAGCAGCAGTAGCGAAGAGCACATCATGGTGATGGGCCAACCAACCGTTTCAACGAGTGCAACCACACCCGCACCGAGCACACTCGCCAGCACCGCGAGAAAAATGATGATGGAGGTGCCGATGGGACGCTCTGCATCGGTCATGCTCTCGGCCGCGTAGCCGTCCACCGCGATGTCCTGCGCCGCCATGATGAAGGACTTGAAGAGCAGAATGCCGACGATCGTGTAGACCGCGACGATCGAAGGCTCGATGAAGGCGAGGGCCGCATAGAGCGAGGTGCCGATGATCGTGCACGGGATGATCCAGGTCTTCCGAAATCCGATGCGAGCGCTGCCGTAGTTGTCCACGACGAGTGCAATCAGCCACTTCAACCATCTGGGAATCCCCGGCAACGCGAGGAGCCAGAACATCTCGAGGGGCAGCCCCTCCTGGCGGAAGATGAACGGCAGGGCGACGCCGGTAAACGCAGCAGGGAAGTACTGCGCCATGTGCAGCACGCCCAGCATGACGAGCTTTGGATAGTCCTTGACCTCGGTGTCGGCGACGTTCGCCGGAAGCGTGGTGGCACTTGTGTTGCCCTCGGCGCTCACGGTTGCCGCAATCTCATTGGCGATCGAGCAATACGACCGGAATTTCCCTGTCGGTATTTTCCTGGTAGTCGCTGTAGGCGGGAAAGATCCCCACCATGTGCTTCCAGAGCGCCGCTCGTTCGTCACCGGTCGCGGTTCTCGCGCGTCCGCTGAACTTGTCGGCGGCGACCTGCACCTGGACCTCCGGGTTCGCCACGAGGTTCTCGTACCAGAGGGGATTGTCCTTGTGACCGCCCTTCGACGCGACGACGACACAATTGTCGCCCTGCTTGCCGTAGATCAGCGGCAGCATCCGCGGCGTGCTCGAGCGTCGCCCCGTGGTGGTAAGCAGGAGCGTGGGGACGCCACGCCACACATGCCCGTCCTCGCCATCGGTCTCGAGGTAGCGGCGCATGTGATCCGCCATCCAATCCGGTAATTCGCGATCGTCTTGCTCGGCCATTTAGTCCTCCTGGTGTGAACCAGCCGGTCTCAATGTCGCATGTGGGACGGACTGCATGCAATCCAAAGGCCTTATCATGTTCTTCGTTGACGTGGATGAAGGAAGTCAGATCGATGCAGAACATTCAGATTCGGGCCGCCACGGCCGACGATGTTCCCTTGCTGGAGAGACGCTGCTGGCGCGAGAAGGAAGAAGAGATGTATCGCCGCATCGATGCGCAAGGGACCTGCTCCATCATCGCGCTGGACGGCGATTTACCCGTCGCGCAGCTCTATCTGCGCCTCTATCAGCACGGTCATCGCGCACCTGGCGGCATGATGGACGGCTCGTGGTGGGCCGACTTCAAGGGGCTGGAAGATGATGCGGACACCGAGATGGATTTGCCGGACCCGACCCTCGTTCTGGGTTGCTGGCATGTGGGCCGCGTTCTCTTGTCCGATGGCAGCGAGAAGGAAGCAGAGCAATACCGGGGTCGAGGTTTAGGCATCGCGTTGCTCGAGGGTGCGATGAGCTGGTGTCGCAGTCGCCCCGAGATCGAGGCGTTGGCTGCAAAGGCCACGGACAGCGCAGAGCGCTCGTACATCGGCTGGGTAGGCGGTCTGCCGCTATCGGCTTACGAGGAACTCGGATTCACTCGATTGGCGACGTTTGACGATCCGTACTTTCTCGCGGAACCGGAACGCGTTCCGGAAACGGCCATCGCCGAGCACCCCGCCCGATTTCATCTGGTTCGTTGGGAAAACGCCTGATCGGGCGTCACTCCGGACCGAACTCGCGACAAGAACTGCTACTGATATGGTCACAAAGGAACGCTGTTCATGTTCGAGGCGCCATTTCGAAGATCCACAGCGATTCGTCTACGATGCGTTTCAGGCCCGCTGCGATGGCCTGCTCCTGCTGTTCCGGTGACAAAGGTGCCCCCCCTTGCTGGTACTTCCGGCCCAGTTCCGAAAGCAGAAATGGCAGCTGGTCACCGTGACTGATTCGTACCAATTGCCGATCGTAGAGCACGCCATCGATACGCAGCACGGCACGCCCATCCTTCTCGGCCTCGATGGGCCACTGCTTCCACAACCGGCCCCAGGTGGTGTTCATGTACCCGCACGGGATGTAAATGCGACCCTCGTGCTCGACGATCCAAGTGGTTCTCGATCGCACCGGATCGAGCAACTGAAACTCGACTTCGCTTCGGTCCCTGACAAACGACCAGTCCGGTTCCGGCCCGAGGTAGCGTTCTCCCGATGTGAACGCACCGCCGGCTACGATGCCGGCTGGCCCGTCGGCGAGGCGCATGCCGAACAGAAACATTGCAGAAACCAGCACGAGGCCTAGGGCTACGTACAACAAACCCTTCAACGCATTCATGATCACACTCTCTTAAGCGTCTGCAGACTTAAGCGTCTGCAGATCAAGGATCTTGCAGAAGGGTCTGTAGATCAAGGATCTTGCAGATTGCGCTGATGGTTCTCTTCGAGCAGGAACACCGATAACAGCGTGAGTGCACACGCAATGGCGATATAGATCGAAATCCCGACGGTGCTGCCGTAGGCGGCGAGTATCACCGTCGCGATGATGGGGGCCATGCCTCCACCGAGAATCGCACCCAGCTGGTAACCGAGCGAGGCGCCGGAATAGCGCACCTGGGTGCTGAACATCTCCGCCAGGAACGCCGCCTGCGGTCCGTACATCATGCCGATGATGACCTGACCCACGCACACCGCTAGCGTGATCAACAGGAACGAACCGGTATCGACGAGTGGGAACAGGATGAAACCCCAGACGCCGAGCAGCAACGCGCCGAGCATATAGATGCCTCGCCTGCCATGTCTGTCCGAATATATTGAAGCGATGAACAGCGCCGGAATCTGCACCACCGAGGAGATCAGCACCGCCGTGAGCAGGGTGGTACGAGGCAGGCCCAGGCCACTCGGATTGCTGGCGTAGGCAATCACGAACGTGATCAGGATATAGAACGTGACCTGCACGCCCAGAAACGCGCCGGCAGCCAGGGCGATCTGTTTTGGGTACGTGGCGAGGGCTTCCAGAACGGGGGAGCGGCGCGTGATCATCTGCTCGACGCCGCTATCGGATGAGCTGGCGCGGGCCTCCTGCAGCCGCGCCTGGAGCTCGCGAAACGCCGGCGTGTCCTCCAAACGGAGCTGCACGTACAGGCTCAACGCGATCAGCGCGATGCTCGCGATGAACGGGATACGCCAACCCCAGGCCATGAATTCCTCTTGGGAGACGCTTGCGGTCACGGTCAGGAACGCCAGATTGGCGAGGATCAAACCCACCGGCGCACCCGCTTGGGCGAAGGCGCCGTAGAAGCCACGTTTTCCGGGCGGTGCGTTCTCGGTCACCAATAGCATGGCCCCGCCCCATTGGCCGCCGACTGCAAGACCTTGTACGAATCGCAGGACAACCAGCAACGCGGGTGCCACTGCACCGATCGCGCTATAAGGTGGCAGGCAACCGATGAGGGTCGTCGCGACTCCCATCATCATCAGGGCGGTGACCAACGCCTTCTTGCGCCCGAGACGATCTCCGAAGTGACCGAACACGATGCCGCCGATGGGCCGGGCAAGGAAGCCCACCGCGAAGGTGCTGAACGATGCGATCAAACTCACGAACGGTGGCATGTCTTTCGCGAAGAACACCGTCGGGAACACCAGCGCCGCCGCAGTGGCATACAGAAAGAAGTCGAACCATTCGATGCTGGTTCCGGCTAAAGCCGTGAGCGCCACCCGTCGCATTGAAGACTGGGGCGCAGATGCCGCGATTGTCGCCATGCACTGCTCACCTACCGTTCGAGAATGTTGCTCAGGACGTTCGTTCTGGGATCAAGGGGACAGGGGGACAAGGCAACCCCTGCTCACGTCCAGTATTCGAAAGAAGCGTTCAAGCTATCACTGAACCACGCCGCCAGCTATCGCCTCCGCAATCTCCTGGTCGCTCATCCCGGCTACTTCGCGTAATACTTGCTGGTTGTGTTCACCGAGCAGCGGCGCGTAGCCATATGGACCTGCCTGATATCCCGGGATGCGGAATTGATTACCGGCGTAGGGGACTCGGCCCATCTCGGGATGCTAGTGGAAGCAGTTGAATTCCCGGTTCGCATACTGCGGGTCGCGACCCAGATCGCTGCTGCGTTGGAGCGCACCTGCGGGCACACCGTGGGCTGTGAGCTCATCCATTGCCGCATGCGGCGTGCGGGCGCGAGTCCACTCGGACAAATGCCCGTCGATCTGGTCGTGCGCTTTGAGTCGGCCGGCCAGCGTATCGAGCGCCGGATCCCGAGCCCATTGCGGATCACCCAACGCTTCTCTGAGTAGCTGCCATTGTGGGTCGTTGTCGATCGCGATGGCACACCACTGGTCCTCACCGGCCGAAGGATAAATCCCCTGCGGCGCCGCGTCGCGAGCCCGATTGCTCATGCGGGTGGCCACGTACCCGCTGGTCTGAGTCTCGAGAATCTCCGGTGCCAGGAATTGCAGCGCCATCTCGAATTGGGAGGCATCTATGTGCTGGCCTTGGCCCGTGCGACGCCGGTGATCAAGTGCCGCACCGAGGAGTGTCGCGATGAAGCGCGGCGCGATCACATCGGTATACGCCAACCAGGGTCCATGGGGCGGCAAGTCCGACCAGCCGGTTACCTCGTAGAACCCAGCCATGCCGCCTGCATGGAAACCATAGCCGGCGATTGACGCTGCTGGACCAGTCTGTCCCATCAAACTGGTGCTGAGCATGATCAGCTCTGGGTTGATCTTGCGGCAACTGTCATAATCAATACCCAATCGAGCGGTTGCCCCTGGCGCCCAGTTCTCGACCAGCACATCCGCCCAGCCGATGAGCTTCTTCAGAATCTCGACGGCATCCGGATTCTTGAGATTCAGCTGTATGCATTGCTTGCCGGCGTTGAACTCGCCGTAAAAGTGCGAGCTGTTCCAACCGGATGTGTCACCACGGGTCGGGCCGGCCCTGCGTATGCCATCCGGGCGAAGTTCTGATTCCACCTTAATGACAGTGGCGCCATGATCCGACAGGTATCGTACCGACACGGGTCCCGCGATGACCCACGTGAGATCGACAACCTTGAGGCCGTCGAACGGACGATCACTCGTTTGGCTATGGGGTGCCTCGCTCGCCGGTCTACGAGGGTCGTTCGACAATTCTGTGCGGATCTCCTTGCCGTGTTCGTCGAGGCGCGGGGCAGGTCGGTTGACCGAGAGCGGCATCTTGCTTGGCTTCGCGAATACACCCGGTACCTGAGCACGGGTGCCGTTGGGAAGATCGGCACTGTGCCATGCGCCGCGCGCCTCCAGTTGGTCAAACTCGAGAAGATCAGCCACCGTGTTGACCGGCGCCAATGTCACACCCGCTTCCAATCCCAAATCGAACAGCTCGCGTTTGGTGTGCAGTGCCAAGAAACGCGTCAGCACCTCATGTATCTGCTCGCGCGTGAATCGGGTCTCCTCACCCATGAAGGCTCGCATGTCGAAGGTCGACCAGTCCTCCTCGAGCCAGGTTGCATCGATCAGCTCATCGCCGATCAAGTGACCCAGCAGTGGTTCGATGACAGCACTGGCGGGCACTGCCACGACGTATCCGTCTGCGCATGCAAAGATGGGCTCGATCACTGCCGGTCCCAGCTGCACTGCCGAACCCATTCGTTCGAAATCGAAGCCCTGGATTGCATGGGCATCCATGGCGTTCATCGTGGTCCAGGTCATCGCACACTGGGCAGAGACGTCGACAAACTGCGCCGCGCCGGTTTTGAGCATCCGATGATGAGCAATGACGGCTGCGGCAGCTGCCTCGGCCCCCGTGTGACGCCAGACTTGCGGCACCGTAATTCGAACAGGCGCTCGATCGGGAGACCCCTGCAGCGCTGCCTGCCCGCCCATTGCCGAGAGGGTCAGGTCGCTCGCCACGCGTCCCGCAGCAGGCCCGTCGCTGCCGTAGGGTGTAATCAACACATGCACGATTCTTGCATTCGCAGCCCGAAGCGAATCGAAATCAATGCCGTGTTGAGCGAGTTGCCCCGGCGGTGCAGACTCGAGCACGAAATCCGCACCAGCGACAAGACCGAGCAGCGTGTCACGTTCGGATTGGCTGGCAAGATCCAGCACGATCGAACGTTTGTTGCGGTTGAAGGCGAAAAACTGCAGGCTCCGCTCCGTTTCCGGAACACCATCCAGATACGGTCCTTCGCGGCGTCCCGCACAGCCACCGGGTGGTTCGACTTTAATCACATCCGCACCAAGATCGCCGAGAATCATGCCGGCGATTTCGCCACGGTGGTCGGTCAGGTCAAGAACTCGGTAAGGGCTGAGCATAACGAGGAGTGCCATAATGAACGCGAGAAATACCGTACCCTTTGCGCTTCCTCTTTGCGACCCATCCCGAGGTTCTGAGCCAGGTACTCAGTGTTGGCAATTCGCAATGGACGTGATCCACATCGACGCGAGCACCGCTGAGCGGGTCGGCATCCAGGAATTGGCGCAGTGCGGCTAGACGCCCGGATCGAGCGGATCGGCGCCTTTCTTGGCTTTCTCGAGCAGGCGCGGCTCGAGCTGCGTCGGAATCGGGTGTCGGAGCGATCCGAGACTGTCACCCGCATACGCGCGGCGGTCGAGGAGCACTACGTCAACGATCAGAACCGCCCGGCGATGTATCAGAAGTTCGAGAGTGCCCTCTACGACGACGCTCCCGCCTTCGCCACTCTCTGGCCTTTCTGCCGCCGCTACGAGCTCGACGACCTGCGCCGCTTCGAGCACCTGCTGGGCATGGAACTCGCGGGCCTGACCGGCGATCGCCACCCCCGATCCATCTTCGCCCGCTCACCCTTCCGAGTGCCCTCGTCGTCGGCACCCTGTCCGTCTGGTGGGCGGTGATCAAGACCGTCTCTGATGAGGACATGATGTCCGTCTTCCTGAGCGACCTCGTTCTCGCCAACGCCTGGGTCACGGGCACTGCCTGGATCGTCGGAATGTTCGTCGTCCTCTGGTACATCCTGAAGACCGCGCGCAATCGCGCGCAAGTGGCCTCACTGTCCTCGATCAACCGCGCCCTGGCGCTCTACCTCGAGATGCCCGACGAGGAGCGGGACGTTTCGTGAAAACGTCGCGGTGGCTGAGCTCTTGCCGACGCGATAGAGAACGCCTCGGCATTGATCTATTTCGTCTCGCCTAGGTCGGCTGCGTCCAAGCATTGCAGCCGCGAGGTCAACTACGCCCTCGACCAGGATCTGCCGCTCTGCCCCACTGCCGCTCTTCACGGGAGCGCGGACTCATGCGTCAAGCCATGCTGTGAGCCTTGATCTTTCGCGGACCAAGCCATCCTGATTGAAGTGGTGAACACAATAATGTGCCCATGAATCTTCGAACGCCATCTCTATATCCCCCGTCACCGAGGTCGTGCCTAGTCCGATTTCTGCGTAAGTAAACTCGAAACTGCCACTAGGGCGTGCGAGCGCAACGTGGAACGGTTGACCATTAAAGTCGTTGATTATCGGCCTGCCGATGCTCCTCATGATGCCCGGTATATCAACCCTTGCGGTTCTGAGTTCCAAGTTCGCTTCGAGACCAATCGGCAGGAACAATGTCTCGCAAAATTCCGAGCATGTGGACGCGAATACGGAGAAAAAATTGCTCAATGGTTCGCACGCGCCGCCCGAGACAATTGCCTCGAGTGCAACCCGTTGGGCTTCATCCGCGCGTTCGTCGATAACG
>JAPULC010000261.1 GCA_027295305.1 Gammaproteobacteria bacterium | reverse complement strand
CTTTTGGGTGTCGGAGTCCTCGCGCGAAGGGTGGCAGCAGTGCGCTATCGAGGACGAGGCCTACACCTACGTCCGTCCTACCGGCGGCACCTGGCCCGCATCCGATCACTATCCCCTGGAGGCGACGCTCATGCTGTGAGCCTTCTTCCACCGAAAACCGGTGCGGGTGATAGTATCGGTTGTAGGTAGGATAGAGCGTACGGCCAGCCGTCTCCACGAACAATGTCACCGTGGCTCAACAACACGTCCGGCACGATGTCCTTATCCGCCCCCTCCTCCACCTGCACGCCCGCGTCGATTCTGCCGCTGCCGTGCCGGCCAAAGCCGTAGGTGGCCGCCCCCGTCGCCGCCTGGACGGAACGGCAGGCGGGCGAATGATCCAGGTGGGTACGTAAGCTCCCACGGACCATAGTCCCAGAGTGCTTCGCTCATACGATGCTTGATGATGGTGATCAGATGAATCTCGATGGAAAAATTGCTCTCGTGACCGGTGCGGGACAGGGGATCGGCAAGTCGACCGCTCTCCTCCTCGCCGAGGAAGGCGCAGACGTGGCCGTGGTCGACATCAACGGCGAGGCCGTTGAAACTACCCGGACCCAGATTGCGGAGTCGGGCCGGCGCACAATCGCCATTCAGGCGGACATGGGCGAGCTGACTGATATCGAGCGCATCGTGGCTGACACCGCCCGGGATCTGGGCGGCATCGACATTCTCGTCAACAACGCGGCGATCACCTGGCAGCGACAATTCATGGATATAACGGAAGATGACTGGGATCGCATCCATCGCGTGAACGCCAAAGGAGCGTTCTTCTGCATGCAGCGAGCAGCCCGTCAGATGATCGAGCAGGGACACGGCGGACGTATCATCAACCTGGCGTCCGTTGCAGGTCAGGGATGGCCGGGAACCTCCAATGCCGCGTACGCCGCGAGCAAGGGCGCGGTCATATCCATGACCCGAATCGGTGCACACAGCCTCGGAAGCCATGACATCAATGTTAACGCCATCTGTCCGGGCGTGACCTCCACTCCGCTTTTCGACAATATGATCGCCAGGCGTGCCGAAGAACTCGGTGTTCAAGAGACGGAGCTGAGACGCCGCATTACCGAGAGCATTCCCATCGGCCGGTACAGCGAAGCAGAGGACATCGCGGCGATGGCGGTATTCCTGGCGGGTCCGGGGGGACGCAACATCGCGGGGCAATGTCTGAACGTCGATGGCGGTCTGATAATGCAGTGACGCGATCATTCAAGGGATTCGAGGGGATTCGAGGGGTCAAACCCCCGAATTGCCTAGCGGGTGATGCGCCGCAATTCCTCCGGCCGATTCCAGGTCGCAAAGAGCAGCACCAGGGCGAGCACCGCCGCGCCGCAGGAAACGAAGAAAGGTGAGCGGATGTCGATGCTCATCAGCTCGCCCCCCAGGAACGAGTGTATATGGCCGACTCCAACCTGAAGCAGTGCAATATCACGGTTCGAAGTTGTCAGCCGCCGGATTGGCCGACACGAGAAGCGGACCCCAACGCTCACCGAGAATCGGAACAGTCAAGTTCCCAGAGACTCAGACATCCGTTCGGGAGAGGAGTTTGCCGGGAAGGATCCGCGCACTTACTCCGGCAACCCCACCTCGCGCAGAGCATCGACCAGGCGGCCCATGGCCTCCGGCCCTCCGAATGGATTCTCTCGATACTTGGCACATGACATTCCAGGCGCATGCACCTGGAGATCCTTCAGACTCGTCCGAGCCTCTTCCTGCCGCGCGAGCTTCACCAACACAGCGGTCCATATGGCGAAGGTCATGGATCGCGGATTCGCACTGAGGCGCGCACGTTGCGCCCAAGCGAATGCCTCATCGTAACGCTCGAGGTCAAAAAGCGCGAAGGCCCGACTGGTCAGCATCCCGGTGAGCCATACGTCGCGCGGGCTAAGCCGCATCGCGTGGTCGATGTGGGGTATGGCGTCCTCACTCCGTCCCGCAGCATGAAGAGCCGAGCCAAGAAAGTAATGCGGCATGGCATCGTTGGGATTGAGAGCGATCGCCTCCTCACTCTTTGATATGGCGACATCATGCTGGCCGAGCATGCTGTGCACGTGTCCGGCGTGATATAGACCCATCGGATCCCGTGGATCCAGTCTGATCGCCTTGTAGGCCTTTTCCAACGCCTGGCTGAGGAACTCGCCGCGATCGTCCGGTTCGAAATGCATGACATAACGCCATCGCGCACCGGCCGCCATCGCGAAGGCCGGCGCGAATGTCGGGTCAAGTTGATTTACCTTGTCGAACTGCTCGATAGCCGATCTGAGTCCGTCTTCGGTCGAAGAGTAGTAGGCTGCGAGGCCACGCTGATAGAGTCCCCAGGCATCGAGATTCTCCGGTGGTTTTCGCTGTGCGCGCTCGCGCTCTACGTCACTTATCTCTGGCGCAATCGCCGCAACAATCGCTTCCGTCACTTCGTCCTGTACCGCAAAGATGTCTTCCAAAACACGTTCGTAACGATCTGCCCATAGGTGGTTACCAGTCTCCCCGT
>JAPULC010000260.1 GCA_027295305.1 Gammaproteobacteria bacterium | reverse complement strand
AGCGGGAGTCTCTTGCTCGGCACTTTGAGCGCGGGCACGGATCTGCGGGTCGTGTCGACTACGGGCTCCATCACGGATCTCTCGATCGACTCGGTGGTGGACCTCGACGCGCCGGGAACGATCACACTCGTTGCGGTAACCGACATTGGCGGCGCCGCCGCTGGCCAGGCGCTCGACTTTGCAGACGGGGCGTCCGTCGTCGCCTCCGCTGGCAATTCCATCAACGTAGCGGGACTCGGCTCGCTGACCCTGGATGTGAGTGGTGGCGGAGATCTGACGAGCCTCAGTGTGGTAACCGACTTGACGCTGCTGTCGAGCGCGGCGGACATCAATGCGCCATCGGCGGTAACAGTCCCCGGGACATTGACGGTCAATGCCAGCGGTAACGTCAGCCTCGCCGACCTGGACAATCAGTTCGGCACGGTGCTCGTGACGGCGGGGGGCGACGCCGACGTAAGCGACATCGATGGGTTCGTGCTGGCGGCGACCAATGTCACCGGCGATTACACCATTATCACGCGCGCTGCGGTGGACGATACCGGCACCATCCTCGTGGGTGGCACCTTGTCCATCGATCCCAACGGCAATGCGATCACCCTCGACGCGGCAGGCAACAATCTGGGTGCGCTGTCGGTTGTGGAGACAACGGATCTTATCGTCGTCGAGAACAGCGACCTCGTGCTCGGCGTTGTTCAGGTGACCGGCGATGCGAGTCTGACGTTGCAGGGAAATCTTACCGATGTGGGTACAGTCGACATAGCGGGCACGCTGACGATCGGTGCGAGCGGGTCCAACGTTACCCTCGATGATGCCGCCAACGATTTCAATGTGGTGATGTTGACGAATGCCGGCAGCGTGACGCTGGTGGACGCGAGCGCCATTGTGCTTCAAGACACGAGCGTGGGCGGCAGTCTCGACGTCACCGCTACCGGCAACATCTCCTCGGCAACCGATCTCACGGTGGCGGCGCTGGCGAGCTTCGACTCCGGAGGCAACGTAATCTTCGGGAGTGCCGGTAACGATTTCGGCTCGGTGGCGGTGAGTGCCGCCGACGATGTGACGCTCACCGACGTCAATGCCATCGATCTCGCTGGGTTCGACATTACCGGTGATCTCTCGCTCACGGCGGCTGGCAACGTGACGGACAGCGCGACCCTCCTGATCGCCGGCAACGCCTCGTTCGATACCACTGGAAATATCAATCTGAATGAGAATGCCAACGATTTCGGTAGCGTGCAGGTGGTGCAGGCGGTCGATGCGTTCTTCGTCGACGTCAACGATCTTGGGCTCGGCCCCTCCACTGTCACCGGGGATCTCGATATCCGTGCCGACGGCGCCGTCACGCTGCTGGCCTCCAGCGTAGGCGGTGCGCTCGATGTTCGTACCGCAGGTCTCGTGGATCAAGGTGGAGCGCTCCAGGTCACGGGCAACGCGAGCTTCAACACGGGAGGTTTCGACCTCACGCTTTCCGATCCGGGCAACGACTTCTCGAGCGTGACCGTGCTCGTCGCGCAGGATGTGGTTCTGAGCGATACGAATGCGCTCATCCTCGACAGTGTCTCAGCGAACGGAAACCTCACGGTGGCGACGGGCGGTGCGCTCACGGATGCCAGCCGCGTGCGCGTGCTTGGCAATACCAACATTCTTGCAGGGCCTTCCGGCGCGAGCACCGACGTGACGCTGGACAATGCCGCCAACGACTTTTCGACGGTGCGCGTGCTGCGCGGCAATGCGGTGTCGCTTGTGGATGTCAGCGCCATCGACCTCGGAACCTCCGCCGTCGACGGAACGTTCACTTTGACTGCCGGCGGCGACGTGACGAATTCAGGCGGGTTGGTGCTTGCGGATCAGATGACCGTAATGGCGGGCGGCAACGACGTGACCTTGACCAATGCCGCCAATGATTTCTCGGTATTTTCCGGCGACGCAATCAACGATCTCGCATTGAACGACGTCGACGACATCGTGATCGCGCAGACAACGGTGTTGGGAAACTTCGATCTCACCGCATCGGGGACCGTGGACGCCACCGGTCGCATCTCCGTCGCCGGAGTTGCGGACTTCGCTGCCGGCGGAGGTAGCCTGGTGCTTGATCGTGTTGCGCACGGGTTCAATGAGATCCGTCTGAGTGGAGACGCGGCGAGCCTACTTGATGACAGCACCCTGGTCCTGGGGACGAGCACGCTGGCCAGCGACCTAACGGTCACGACCTCCGGCGCGATCACTCAGAACGGTGCTGCAAGCGTCGTCGGCACCGCGGCCTTCGATTCCGGCGGCACCGACGTGCGCCTCAACGGCGCGGGCAACGACTTCGGAACGGTGACGTTCAACAACGTCGATGATGTCGAAGTCGTGGAGCTGAACGATATCGTCCTCGGGGCTTCCGTGATTGCCGGGACCTTAAACATCAGTGCGGGTGGCTCCATCGGCGATGCAGGCATCGTGATCGTCGGGGGGATGGCGACGCTGTCCGCGGGCGCTGACATCAACCTTAACGGTAATCACGACTTCTCTACGCTCGCTATCACTACGGCTCAGAACGCAGTGATTGACGACGTCAACGCCCTCACATTGGGCGCGAGCAACGTGACGGGCGACTTCAGCCTGACCACCGGCAACGTGCTCACGAGCGACCAGCAGCTCACCGTGGGCGGCGTGTTCGCCGTGGATGTCTCCGGGACGGATCTCGCGTTGACGAATAGCGCGAACGACTTCGGCGTCCTCGCAATGCAGGCGCGCGACGCGTTGGTGGTGGATGCCGACGACCTCGCATTGGGCGCCTCTGCACTATCCGGGAACCTCGTGATTTCGAGTGGCGGCATCGTGACGAATGTGGCGCCGATCAGCGTGGCGGGAACCCTCTCTCTCGATGCATCGGGAACGGCGGTAACCCTCGATGAGTCGGGCAATGTGATCCTCGGCGCCGTGTCTGCGGCCAACGTGAGCGATCTCACCATCGTGAACGCCACCGATCTTCTGCTCGCAGACATCACCCTGGGCGGCGCAATCAACCTGGACTCTGCCGGCGGCATCAGCCAGGTGGCGGGCACGCGTCTCTCGATACCTGGGATGAGCGAGTTCATCGCCGTGGGTAGCATCGATCTGTCCGGCGTCAACGATCTGATGAACGAGGTGCGCCTCAATACCAGCGGACCCCTCGGCGATGCCTTCGTTCGCACCAGCGATCTGACGCTTGGCAGCTCGGTTCTGAGCGGAGCGCTCAGCGGTGATGCGCAGACGCTCACGCTCGTCGGGGACGTCTCCGCGCTCTCGCAGGATCTATCCAATACCGGACCGGTGATGGTGGCGGCAAGCGGCGTCGTGACGCTGCAGTCGAGCGGTGATGTGAACCTGGGAACGAATTCCGTTGACGCCGTGGACGCTAACCTCGATGGACTGGACATTCAGTCTTCTGGCGCTGTCTCCGTGGGCGTCGTGGGCGCTGCCAACCCGCTGCAGAGCTTTTCGGTGACGGGCAATACGATCACGCTGGACGGAAACGTCACCACCGGGGGCGCGCAGAGCTTCATTGGGCCCACGTCGATCCTTGCCGCCAATGCCGTGTTCACGGGCGCGAGTGTCTCCTTCGCGAATACGTTGAACGGGACGACCACCAGCGTTGCCTTCAACGCCGATGCCAGCTTCGGCGGCGATGTCTCGGTGGCCTCGGTGCAGGCCAATCGTGGCGTGATCTTTGCGGGGGGCGATGTGTCGACCGTGGGGGATCAGGCCTATCTGGGCGGCGTGACCCTCGCCTCTCCGGATGGCGATACCGTGCTTCAGGGAGACAACGTGTTTTTCGATGCAGCCATCCTGAGCCCGGTTGCGGGCTCGAATGCGCTCATTGTGCAGGCGTCCGGGGATGTGAGCTTCAGCGCGCAGGCGAACGTCGGAGTGGGTGGGCAAGCACTCGCCCGCCTGGACGTGGCAGGTAACAGCATCATATTGGATGCGGGCTCTGTGGAGACCGTGGCGGGACAGACGTATCGCAATTCCTTCCTCCTTGGAACGGATGCCACATTGACGAACGTTGGCGCCGGCGAAGTCGGTTTCCTCGACACGCTCACCGGCAGCGGGGTGGAAAATCTCGTGATCGCCGGGAATGTACGTTTCGACGATGTGGTGAGCGCGCTGGCATCGCTCACGGTGACGGGGGTGAGTAACTTCAATACCGGGAACATCACCACCGCTGGGGCGCAGAGCTACGGCGCGGGCGTGCTCGGGACGGATGTGACCATCACGGCATCGGATGTCACGTTTTCGGGTAATGTCGACTCCGCCGCCGGACAGCCGGGAAGCAACCTGGACATCGCTCTCACGGGCAGCACGGCGGCCTTCCTTGGGGATATCGGTGCTCAGGAGCGCCTGGGTTCGCTGGCAATCAACCTGGACGCGAGCTTCGCAGGTGCGGTGCTGACGGCTGATGCCGACGTCAGCGTGGCGGGGACGATGACCCTAGTGGGGCCCCTCGTCACCGTGGATACGGGCAGCGGGCCAGGGGATATCATCCTTGCGGACATCGATGCCCAGGGTAACGATCTGACGTTGTCCGCCGGGACCGGCAGCATATTCCTCAACGGCAGTGCGGTGGACCTCAACAACTTTGCGATCAATGGAGCTGATCAGGTGAACCTGGCCGCAGTCACCGCGCTGGGAGACGTCTCGGTCACGGGTGCCGTCACGGCGACCATCGACGGTAGCCTGGTGGCTCAGAGCCTCTCGGTGCGCGTGGATAACGGATATCTTCAGAACGCCGATGTGGCGGTGGCCGACGCGGTCTACATCGAGACGAACCAGGGTAGCCTCGTGATGGTGGATGGCACGCGCATCAGCGGCAATTACGTGTCGCTGGTCAATCGCGATGTGACCCTCGACGAGAATGACACCGCCATCCTCGTCTCCCAGATCAACGCGGGTAACGAGATTCGTGTGGGCGCCGCGCAGGGGAATATTCTGGTGACGCCGGTGCCGGCAGGGGAGAGCAACTTCTCAGGCAACGTGCTGCGCATCGGGGGCGACACCCTGGTGCCCGCATCGCCGGCCGATCCGGTGGACCTCACGAGCCTTGCCGGCGACCGCTTCGGGACCCCCGATCTGCCCTCTGTCATCAGCGTGACCGATCTCGTAGCCATCAATTCCCGTATCGCCTCCCAGCCGGTTTTCCTGATCCGTCCCGACGTGCTCACCGAGAACAGTCTCCGCGAGCTCTCGTTGGCGCAGACATTGGAGGCTGTGGGGGACACGCAACGCACTACGGTAGTGCAGCTCGTGTTGCTGGACCCTGCCATTTTCACGGCTATCAGCAACGTCGGCGCCGAAGAGGAGCCGGTGCGATTACCGGAAGCTCAACTGGTCGACTAGCGCCGCGTCGTGAGCGGGTCAGACCCCAATTCTGGACGACTCGTCCCGTGTGAGCGCAAAACTGCGGCAGAATCGGGGTCTTACCCGGCCGCGGCCCAGGCTAACTGTTGGGGGCAGCCGCAAGTTTCATGTGGCACTCCGGGGACCGAGCTATGGCGTTTCCGGGCTGCGAGGTAAGGACACGCTAACCCATCGTGTCATCCGAGTTATGCACATGTGAGCCATTGGCTCCAGCGGACGTTGGAGATGGCGGTGATGTTTCAAGCTCAGTCTTACAAAGAGGTGGCAAGCGTATGTTTTTAAACGGCAAAGATCAGTTGGCTATTTTTTGATCATGCCCGCTGGCTGGATCTTGAAACGGCGCTGTCACACGATTGCCCCAGAGTTATCCTCAGAGTTATCCACAACGCTCGAGGGTACGAAGAGTGTTCCGAATGGTGGCATCCGTGTTACCGGATGCTGGAGGGAGCGAGCGCAAGGGATGTGCGATACGACCCCGCAAGGTGCGCGGGAAGCCGGTTTTGCGACACCCTCTCTAGACGTTGCCCCCTGGCTTGGGACTGGTCTCGGACGAGGCGATCATCTCCTCGGCCAGGAGCTCCGTCAGATGGCCTCTGATGACCGCGTAAGACGAATCCTCCCAGAGGTTGATGTGCTCCTCCGGATCTTCGGTCAGGTCGTAGAGCTCCCCCCAGTCCTGCTCTGAATACAGGCTCATCCGGAAGCGGCCATCGAGGAGCGAGCGAAGCTTCAGACGGCCCTTGAGGCCGACGCTGCTCCCGTGGGCCTCGTCTTCGATCAGAACGCACTCACGCCCATCGCCGTTGTCTTCCATGAGGGGTATCAGTGAACGCCCCTGCATGCCGTTGAAGGGCTCGAGACCGGCGCGGGCGATGATCGAGGCGGGAATATCGATCGTGCTGGCGAGACCGCGGATTCGGCGTTTCTCTCGGACGTCCGGCTCTCGCCATATCAGCGGCACCCGGATGAGCCCGCTGTAGTGCAGTGGTCCTTTGAGCAACAGGCCGTGATCTCCCATGAAATCGCCGTGGTCGCTGGTGAAGATCACCACGGTGTTTTGGGCTAGCCCGAGCTGTTCCAGGCGGTCGAGAATCCGGCCTATCGCGTCGTCCACCATGGTGATCATGCCGTAGGTCAACGCCACGGCTTCCTGGGCTTCGCGAACCGAGCACGCGAACGGGGCACGGGGGTTGTGCGGCGGGTTTCCGTCGTCGCGCTGCTCGTGCAGCCAGCGCAGGTGCGGCGGCATGCGCCTGGGCTCAGGCATGTGCCAGCAGCCGCGCGTGGGTATATCGGCAGGTTGGTAGAGTCCCCAGTAATATCCGGGTGGCGTGAACGGATGGTGTGGGTCGGGGAACGAGCATTCGAGGAAGAAGGGCGTATCGGGCTTGCGCGCGAAGCGTTGGAGCCGCACCAAGGTCTGCTCGGTGACGTAAGTGGTCGGATAGAGTTCCTCGGGCATCGCCGTACGCCACGCCTGGGGCACCGTGAACGTTGGATCGCCAAGCGCGTTTCGCCGGCCGCGTAGTGTGTCGGGTTTCGGATGGCGCTCGGACAGCCAGCGCTGATATTGCCCGCTTGCCAGGTCCCCGTGCTCGCTCACGAGCGCGGCATCGTGGAAGCCGTAGTATGGGAGATCCAGGGCATGGTCAGGCTCGGATTCCCATCGACTCGCGAGTTCCTGGTCGTAACGCCCGGCTCGGTGGGTCGCCTCGGCGTGGGGTTCTGCGTGCTCGCCCCCGTCGTCGCTTCCGCACATGCTCTGCAGGTTCGCTATTCCCACGAGCGCCGTGCGATAGCCATGTTGCGCAAGGATCTCGGTGAAGGTGACGTTGCGCAGATCCAGGGGGATTCCGTTGTGCCGCACGCCGTGGAGCGACGGCATGCGCCCGGTCATCAGGCTAGCGCGATTGGGCATGCCGGCGGGGGCGGCAGCGTAGCACTCCTCGAAGGTAGCACCCTGATCGGAGATGCGATCGATGTGCGGCGTTTTGAGCACCGGGTTGCCATAGCAGGACAGGTGATCGGCCCGGTGTTGATCGGTCATGATCAGAAGGAAGTTTGGGCGCTTGGCGGCCTGGCTGGCGTCAGACATGAGTAACGACGGGCAGATCTGCGTGTCGAGGGACCATTCAAGGAATTGTAGAAGACGTGGCAAATTGCGATGCCGCCAAAGGCCACGTAATCTCGCGCCCCTCAGAGGTGAAGAGCGGGCAAAACCAGGGCGAGGTCTAACACCCCATGGTCATCGCTTCTATTTCCTATACGGACGCGGCGTTTTCGGTGCGTGAGGACTTTGAGGCCTCTCACACCCGCTATTGGCGGCGCCTTGCTCGACCCGGTGCGTGGTGGGGCGGCGCCGAGCGCGTGGCGATCGCCGCGGAGGTGCGGGGTGCGCGCAATTGCGATTTCTGCCGGCGCATCGCTGAATCACTGTCCCCCGCGATAACGGGTGAGCACGATTGCAACCGCTTCAGCGCCGACCTCCCCGCACCCGCCGTGGATGCCGTGCATCGGCTGGTGAACGACGCCAGTCGCTTGAGCCGCGCGTGGTTCGACGGGATCGTCGAAGCCGGACTCACACCCGAGCGCTACGTCGAGCTCCTGGGCACGGTCGTCGCGGTGCTGAGTATCGATGGCTTCGCCCGCGGCATCGGCGTGGCCCCGCGGGCGTTGCCAGAGCCTGTTCCAGGGGAGCCAACGGGGTATCGGCCTGCGCGGCTCGAGCTGGATCAAGCGTGGGTGCGGATGGTGCCTGCAGACAACGCGGAGACGGCAGAGGCAGACTTGTGGCCCGCGGGGGTCAACGCGTATGTCATCCGTGCCATGAGCCTCGTGCCGGACGAGGTCCGCTCTTTGGCCGACCTGAGCGCCGCGCACTATTTGTCACTCGAGCAGATGGTGGATCTCGCCAAGGGGGCGGGGGTGCTTTCGCGCCCCCAGACGGAGCTGATCGCGGGCCGCGTCTCGGCGCTCAATCAGTGTTACTACTGAACGGCCGCGCACGCGTCGCTGCTCCGGGCGAGCAGCATGACTGAGGGAACGGAGGTCAACCTCAACGCCATCACACAATCGCATGCGGAGAGTGAGATTCCCGGGGGCGCTGTGTTGTTGGAGTTTGCGCACGCACTCGTGGGAGGCGAGGCACACGCACTCGCCGAGGCACGCGTTAAGCTGGAGGCTGCCATGGGCACCGAAGTCGTCGTCGATGCGGCCGGCGTCGTATCGAATTTCGAACGCATGGTGCGAATCGCCGATGGCACGGGTATTCCGCTTGGCGAATCCCTTGCCGCACGATCCGAGCCCGTGCGCGAGGAGCTCGATCTGGAGCGCTTCCGAAGAGGAATAGCCAAATGACCCAATCGCTGCTGGAACGCGTCGCTGAGCTGAGGGATCAGGGCGTTGCCCGCGCCAAGATCGGTCTCACTGACGTCGACGGCGTCGTACGTGGGAAATACATCAGTCTCGAGAAGCTCGAGGGCCTGGCGCGCCAGCCTGGAGGCTTTTGCGATTGCGTATTCGGTTGGGACGTAGACGACCAGCTCTACGACAACGCGGCGTTCACCGGCTGGCACACGGCGTTTCCTGATGCGCTCTATCGTCTCGATGTCGACACCGAGCGCTGGCTCGCCGACGAGGGGATTCCCTATTTCATCGGTGAATTTCTGGATCGCGATGGCGCCTCACCGCATCCAATCTGTCCTCGCACGAGACTGAAGTCGGTGCTGGAGCAAGCCGCGGGAATGGGATTCGGCGTCAAGCTCGGTTTCGAATACGAATTCTTCGTGTTCGACGAGACCCCGCATTCAGTGCGCGAAAAGGGCTATCGCGACCTCAGGCCATTGTCCCCGGGGAATTTCGGCTATTCCGTGCTGCGCGCATCCGTACACTCGGAGCTCTTCAACGGGTTGATGGAATTCTGTGACTCCCTCGACTTCCCGCTGGAAGGTCTTCATTGCGAGACCGGTCCCGGTGCGTGGGAGGCGGCCCTTGCCGCAGACGAAGCACTGAGTGCTGCGGACAAGGCGGTGTTGTTCAAGACCTTCACCAAGGTCTTCTTTCAGAAGCGCGCACTGCTGGCCACCTTCATGGCAAAGTGGTCCATGGACTATCCCGGCCAGAGCGGTCATTGCCACCTCTCGGTGTTCGATCGGGAAAGCGGCACGAACCTGTTCTACGACGCCGATTCGGAACACCGCATGTCGACACTCGGGCGCCATTTTCTCGCGGGTGTTCAGCGATTCATGCGCCCGTTTCTTGCGCTCTACGCGCCGACGATCAACAGCTACACGCGGCTGGTGAAGGGTGCATGGGCTCCGACCGCCGCCACGTGGGGCTACGAGAATCGCACCTGTGCCTTGCGCGTCATTGGCGGAAGCGAGAAGGCGCAGCGCATCGAGTTTCGCGTAGGAGCTGCCGACGGCAATCCGTATCTGGTGGCCATGGCGCTCGTAGCGGCGGGCCTGATCGGGGTGCGCAGCAAGCTCGAGCCTACCGAGCCGGTGAGCGGCAACGCTTACGAGGTGGAGCTGGCACAGGAGTTTCAGCTGCCCGGGAACCTGCGCGATGCCGTCCGCGAGCTCAGAGCTTCGGGGGATGCGCGCCAGCTCTTCGGCGACGAGTTCGTCGAGCACTACGTTGCGAGCCGCGAGTGGGAGTGCCGGGAATACGAGCGCAACGTCAACGATTGGCAGTTGAAGCGGTACTTCGAGATCATCTAATGAGATTGGGGATTTTGCAGGCGGATTCGGTGAGCGAAGCATTGCGCACCGATCACCGTGACTATCCGCACATGTTTCATGACCTGTTTGCGGGGGTCGACGCGTCGGGGTCGGTCTGCTTCGAGGATTACGACGTCGCGCACGGGGAGTTTCCCGCGCATGTCGACGCGTGTGACGCATACGTCATCACCGGCAGTCGAGCGGGGGTCTATGAAGAGCACGAATGGATTGCGAGCTTGTCACGATTTGTCGAGGAGCTTCACAGGCAGCGTAAGAAACTCGTTGGAATCTGCTTCGGTCATCAGCTCATCGCGAACGTGCTAGGGGGCGAGACCGGACCTGCGCCGAACGGATGGGCTGTCGGTGTGCACGAGAGCCGGGTGACGCTGAAGACGCGATGGATGGATCCCGACGCCGCACGCTTCCGCCTGATTTCGTGCCACAAGGATCAGGTCGAGCGTCTGCCTACGGATGCCCAGTTGCTGGCGACCAACACGTTCTGTCCGAATGCTGCCTTTCAGGTTGGCGAGCACATGCTCGCGTTTCAAGGGCATCCCGAGTTCAGCAAGGATTTTTCGCGTGCCCTGATGGACTCTCGCCGCGAGCTTTTCGGCGAGGAGCGGTACAGCGAGGGTGTCGCATCACTCGAGCAGGACACCCATGAGGACCTGGTGGCGAGGTGGATCCTGAATTTCATAGCCGAGTAGCTCTATGCATGTCATTGCCATCGCCGGAAGCACACGCGCCGGCTCCTTCAATCGGTTGCTGCTTCAAGTAGCGCTGGGGCACCTGGATGGGCGGGGCGCGTCGGTGCAGGTCTTGGATCTCAAGGAGCTTGCGCTTCCGCTCTACGACGCGGACGAGGAGCTCGAGAGTGGCTTGCCCGATGGCGCCAAACGATTGCGCGCCGAGCTTGCGCGTGCCGACGCCCTGCTGCTCGCTTGCCCTGAGTACAACACCAGCGTGCCCGGCGTGTTGAAGAACGCGATTGACTGGGCGACGCGAACGGGGGATGGAGGCGTCGATCTGAGCGGAATTCGTGGCAAGTGGGTCGCACTCATGAGCGCATCGCCCGGGTCGCTTGGCGGTATGCGTGCTCTCGTGCACCTGCGCGCGATTCTGGGTGGATTGGGCGCGCATGTGCTCCCGGACCAGTTCTCGCTCGTGCGGGCGGATCGAGCATTCGACGACGCGGGGGGGCTGAGCGCCGACGGTGACCGCCGGCGCCTTGCCCGGGTCTGTGATGCGCTGTTCGATATCGTGGAACGGATGAATAGTTGAGATGGCGAGGAACGCTAGGATGGCGAGGAATCGCTAGGGTGGTGAAGACACCAGGTGACGCGCCCGTGCTGTTCAAGGGGTTTCAGCGCCGCTCTTACCGGCTGGTGGGGGATCCTCAACGCCTCGCGCGGCTGCTCGTGCGTGCTGCGACCAAGATGGCGCGGGTCGGTGGACAGGGTATCAGCGGTTTTCGCAGTGATCTCACACGCTTGGTGGCCCTCGTGAAGGCGTGGCTGTCCGGGGAATATCGCGACGTGTCCAGCGCCACGCTCATCTCGGTGGTAGCGGCCATTCTCTATTTTGTGGTTCCATTGGACGCGATTCCGGACTTCATTCTGGGGTGGGGCCTCGTGGACGATGTGGCTGTGGTCAGCTATGTGACGAGCCTCGTGCTCGACGAGCTGGAGCGCTTCGAGATTTGGCGCGCGAACGCGGCCTCGAGTGAAGACAACGACGGGGGGACGAAAGAAGAACCATGAAACGATCACGCGCCCTGTGGATGGCGATTTTGGCGGTGCTCACGCTGCAGGGGTGCGGAATGAAGCTCGTCTACAACAACCTCGATCGCATCGTTCCGTGGTACGTCGACAGCTACATCGACCTCACCCCTGAGCAGCGTCGTTATCTCAAGCTGCGAATGAAAGAACATCTCTACTGGCATCGGACCACTCAGCTGATGGCCTACGTCTCGACGTTGGAAGGCGTGGCAAATGCGATGCAGGACGGCCTCGAGCGCGAAGAACTCGAAGGGTTGATCGGCGCTGTCAAGGTGCATCGGAACCAGTTGCTCGACCAGATCATGCCCACCGCGTCAGTGCTCTTCGCAAGCTCCTCCGATGCGCAGCTTCTCCAATTTGCGATTCGACTCGACGAGGAGAACGAGGAATACCTGGAGAAGGGAACCAGGGACCGGGCGAAGCTCGAGGCAGAGTGGTCGAAGGACGTTCAGAAGTCGCTGAAGGGTCTCGTTGGGCGGCTTACGCCGGCGCAGAAGCTTCTGATCGATGAGCGCAGCCACGCGGCTCAGTTCGAGGCACCCGCCTATGTCGCCTTTCAACGCAATTGGCAACGGGACTTCCTCCGCGCGCTTGCGAAGCGAGATGATCCGATCGCGTTCGCCGAGCGTTTCGCCTACATGGCGCACCACTACGAGGAGTGGTTCACCGACGAGTACCGAGAGATCGAGAAGCGCGACGACGAGTTCTATCGCGCACTTGCCCTTGAGGTGGATCGGCTGTTGACTGCGGAGCAGCGACGTAAGCTCATGGATTGGTTTCTGAAGCTCGCCGGGACCCTGAGCGAGCTCGCTGCCGATGCGAAGGACCAAGCGCCTGCGGTGGCGTGTATCGTCGAGGCGCCCCTCGAGGACATCTGTTCGCTGCACATGCGGGTTGCGTCGGCTGGTGACAATCCTTCGGCCCGCTGATGGCGGACATCATTCTTCATCATTACGACGCTTCTCCCTATTCGGAGAAGGTACGTCTGGTGCTAGGGCTCAAAGGCCTTGCGTGGAAGAGCGTGATCATTCCGAACGTGCTTCCCAAGCCCTTGTACACGCCGCTGACCGGAGGCTATCGAAAGACCCCCTCGATGCAGATCGGTGCCGATATCTATTGCGATACGCAGTGCATCACCCGGGAGCTCGAGCGGCGCTTTCCGGAGCCCACGCTATATCCCGATGGGGGCGAAGGTCTGCACTATGCGTTGGCGGCGTGGAGCGACAAGGTCTTCTATCAAGCGGTGGTGGCCGTGATTCTCGGCACCATCGGAGAAAGTGTCCCCCGAGCGTTCATCCTCGATCGGGAGCAGATGCGGGGCACCGCATTCGACTTCGCGAGAATGCGCGCGGCGGTGCCGGTGATGCGCGAGCAACTGCGCGCGATGGGCGACCTGATCACCGGCCAACTGAGGGACGGGCGCCTCTATCTTCTCGGTGATCAGCCAGGGCTCGCCGACATTCAGGCCTACTTCAGTCCCTGGTTTCTGACGTCGCTTGTCCCGGAGGAAGCGGAATTTCTCAATGCCCTCCCGGGGGTGCCGGAGTGGCAGGAGCGCGTGCGAGGCATTGGTCATGGTCAGCGCGAAGAGCTCGACGCATCGGATGCGCTGGCCATTGCCGCCAACTCGGTCCCCGATACGTTGCCCGACGAGGATGCCGGGGAGCCGAATGCGATCAGGCCGGGTGATCGGGTGGAGGTAGCGCCTGACGACTATGGGCGCGACTTCGTGAAGGGCGAGCTGATCTCGTCGTCGCCGCAGGAGATCGCCCTGCTGCGGCGTGATCAGGAGCTCGGCGAGACCGTTGTGCACTTCCCTCGGGCGGGATTCGTCGTCGCGAAGCTGCACTAGTGGACTGTAACAGTCAGTTACAGTCCACTAGGGGGTCTGACCCCTCTTTTGAGAGTCATGCGAAGCGAGGTCGATCAGCAGCTCGTGGACCGGCTGCAGAACAGCGGATCTGGCGCCTTCGGGGTCTGACCCCTCTTGCTCACATCTCTCGATATGGTCAGACGCCTTCGGGTCTGACCCCCTCTCCCTCACATCGCACCAAACTACGTCTGACCCTTCTCACTTCCCGCGTTCAGGTCCGGGCAGCGCTCAACGTAACGAAGAGGGGTCAGACCCCTATTCCAGAGTGAGCACTTGCATGGTAGGCAACGACTTAGCTGAAATAGGTGTCAGACCCCATGCCCCCGCAGCGGGCTGGCGGGGTGCAAGGAAGAGAGGTCAGACCCAGCGTCTGGCTTACCCCCGGTCCAGCACCAGCCAGCAAGCTGCGTAAAGGGCGATCACAAGCTGTGGGAACATGAACGCAGCCGTCACGGCGCCGATGCGCACCCAGATCGGGTCAATTCGCCAGAAGCGGGCGAACCCTGCACATACGCCACCGAGCCAGTTCTGCTTCTTGTCGAGCGTCAAGCGCCGTGAGCGCAAATCGTCGAAACGGCCCATGGTCATTTTCCAGGCACGAAGATCTGTAGAAGCGAATCGAAGGGCGAAGGCGCGTTCGTGATCTCGACCGCGTGTGAAATGTCGGCGCTTGCGCCCACCCACAGTCCGAAGGCCCCGAACACCGCGATGATCAACACCATCGTCAGCCACGTCCCGCGTGGATACAGGATTCTGGAGCCTTTCATGATGGATAACATCGTCTTGTCTTCCGGTCGTCGTTTGTCTTTCTCTAATACAAATGCCGTGCCAACTTTTTGCATGTGCTATGTGATTGATTTCTTGAGGGTATTTTGGAACCCATTGGAGCTTGGCGACGGTGAGGGAGAGCTAGATGGGCGAACAGTTGGCGAATATCACCACAAAAGGTGTCCTTAGCTAGTTTCTGCCCCGAAACTAGCTCCGGGGCATGGATGCCCCGGCATTTTCCGCTTTTCCGGAAGCTTAGCTGCAGGAAAAGCAAGGAAAATGGGAGCGTACGCAAACCGCGTTTGCGGATGCGTAAGAGGAAATTGCCAGGGATGGCAATTTCCGGAGAAGAAATAGAGATCCCGCGCGTGCTTGGATTGGGCTCGATTCCCGCTGCATTCCCGGGTGCAGAGCGGTAGGGCACGGGTAGAGCTGTATGATGTGGTGGGGTCTCGGGGCCATCGGCGAAACCAGGAGAATTCCTGCAGAGGTAGGAGGGGTAGTTGGACTTTCATTTTGCGCCGGCGTGGGAACTCATCTCAGATGCCATTCCCGACAAGATCGCGCTGATTTCGGGGAATGAAAA
>JAPULC010000026.1 GCA_027295305.1 Gammaproteobacteria bacterium | reverse complement strand
CAGCCTCGGGCCACCCTTCGGTCCGGTCGCAGCATAACTCGCCTCCAGAACCGTGTTCGGATCACCGGCGATTGCTTCGACGGCAGCCCAGGTGATTGAGGAGAGGGGGATTTTGATGCGCCCCAACCATCGCGGCTCGTCAGGCTCGCTGTACTCGCCCGCGCAAAGATAGAAAAACCTCGCATCCGGGGTGCCTTGGGCAAACGGCCCCACGAAATTGGCCACACCGCTTTTGTTGCTTTTACGAACGTCGACATCGAGCTCGAACGTCAGATCCTTGCCTTCGGCGATCGCGTAGGCGAGACGCTCGCTCTTTGCGCCCTTTCCCTTTTGCAGACAGAAGGCGAATCCATCCGGTGGTTCGACCAGCTTGATTCTCAATGCGACTGAACAGTCCATGTGGTTTTCCGGCCGTAATCTAACCCTTCACGCAGACGATCTGCTTTAACGTGTGGAGGACTTCAACCAGGTCGCTCTGTGCCGCCATCACCTTGTCGATGTCCTTGTAGGCACCTGGAGACTCATCAATGACTCCGACATCCTTTCGGCACTCGACGCCTGCCGTCGCAGCGATGTGATCGTCTTGCGTGATAGTTCTCTTCGCCTCGCCCCGAGACATGACGCGTCCGGCACCGTGACTGCATGAGGTGAAGCTATCAGCATTTCCGAGGCCACGTACGATGAATGAACGCTCGCCCATGGACCCGGGAATGATGCCCAGGTCTCCAGATCGTGCGCGTACCGCGCCCTTGCGCGTGATCCACACGTTGGCGCCGAAATGATGCTCCTGCTCGACGTAGTTGTGGTGGCAATTCACCGCCGCCGCCTCGATTGCCCATCCGGTAGGTATCTCGCACCGCAAGCAATCGAGCACTAAGTCGAGCATGATCTCACGGTTGACGCGCGCGTAGTTTTGCGACCATCCCACAGCCTCTACATAGTCGTCGAAGTGCTGAGTGCCTTCGCTCAAGTATGCAAGGTCTCGGTCGGGCAGATTGATGTGGTGGACGCGCATGTCCTGTTTCGCGAGCCCGATGAAGTAACGTCCAATCATGTTGCCGATGCCGCGTGACCCCGAATGCAGCATCACCCAGACCTGATCACTCTCGTCCAGACATATCTCGATGAAGTGGTTTCCGCCGCCGAGCGTGCCGCTCTGGAGCGCAGCCTTTGTTGCCGGGCGTTGCTTCGCGAGCTTGGCGATGTCTGGGTGCTTGGCAAGGATCTTCGACAGTCCATCATAGTGGCCTTCCGGCACATCGACGTCTGCGAGATGCTGCCCCTGGCCTACGGGAACGGCTTCTTCGATGCTCGCGCGTATGTTCGCGAGACTGTCGGGTAGATCATTGGCAGTTAGCGTGGTCTGAAGCGCACACATGCCACACCCGATATCTACACCGACAGCAGCAGGTATGATCGCACCCTTGGTCGGGATCACTGATCCGATGGTGGCGCCCATACCCCAATGCACATCGGGCATGATTGCGACGTGCTTGTGGATGAAGGGGAGGGTGGCCAGGTTTTCGACCTGTCGCTTGGCGTTCTCGTCGAAAGCCACGCCAATGGTCCAGGACTTCACCGGGACTCTATCGGCGCCAACTGACACCTCGTAGCTCATAGACGATTCCTACGTAAACATGCTCAGACGGGTCGACCCCAGGTGACGGTCGAGCCGACCTCGCCTCGAACGATGCCATCGGGATAGTGAGATCGAAGAATGTCTCGCACGCCGGCGTCGAATGCGCGCGCCGACTCAGGCTCCATGCGGTCTCGCGAGAAGCCGTTTCGACCATGGATCGAATCGATGAAGTCTTCGACGGATAGATCGAATTCCATCACTCGAGGTCGCACGGATTCGACGATCGTGGTATCAGATATCATGTCGGTACTTTAACCGGAAACCAAAATGCTTGAAGCACTTCCACTCGAGGGTTCACACGACGAGCCCGTGCGGGTGATCAATCGAAGGGGCGAGGCCGTCGACACGAACGTTCAATGGACGAACGGGTGGGGGTGCGTCTACGAGACATCCGCCTGCGTGCCGCCGGGCGAACACGACGCCGATGAGCTCGACATCTTTCGCGAACTTACGATGGTGTCGAGACCGGAGACTCAGCCACGACTTGTCGAGCTGCTGGCACCCGTGAAGGTAACTCTGTCGCCGGGTATCGAGCTGACGCGACATACCGTTGCCGAGGGTGTCACGACACGGCTGATTCGACATGATGGCCTGCTTGGGGTCTTGTTCACGCCCGCTGAAGTGCAGAGCTCGCTTGCCGTCATGTGCCTCACGGGATCGGGGGGAGGCTACGCACTCGATACCGCGGGGGCGCTCGCAGCCCACGGATTCGTCACCTTTGCGCTGGCCTACTATGCGGTTCCGGGCTTGCCGGACGATCTGATAGAGATTCCCTTGGAATATCTCGAGACTGGCATCAACTGGCTCGCGAACCTGCCCGGCGTGAAGGGCGTTGCGGTGATGGGCCGCTCAAAAGGCGGCGAGTTGGCCTTGTTGCTCGGAAGCTTCTTCGACTCCATTCGAGCGATCGTGGCCCATGTGCCCAGCAGCCAGACCCACTGCTGGGGAGAACCCGACGCACGTAAGTCCTGCTGGACCTACAAAGGAAACTCATTCCCGTATGTGCCCATGGACGGCTCGCGCAACCCGCCGATGGAGAACGGCCGCTTGTCAATCCGAGCTGGCTACGAGGCGACCATAGAAGACCCTGAGGCTGCCGATCATACTGCCATCGCGGTGGAGCGTATCAATTGCCCGGTGATGCTCGTCTCAGGCGGCCAGGACAGGATGTGGCCGTCGAGCGTGTTCTCCGAGCGCGTCGTCGAACGTGCACACGCCCATGGTTTCGAATATGAGATGACGCACTTGTACTATCCGGATGCAGGGCATGGCATCGGTGTACCAAACCAACCGCGCAAGCCATCGAAATTTGATTTCTTCGAATTGGGTGGGACGCCGCAGACAAATGCCGCGGCCTCGATACAGTCGTGGCGCGAGGTGGTTACTTTTCTCGAAGGACAGGCTGGATAGGCAATGATCAACGAGCCATCGCTCGAATCGCTGAACGATCAAGCAGCGTCGCTGATGCGTGACGCGGCGAATAGCGAGCCGGCGGCCGTCGAGCGCATTTTGACCCATCATCCCGAGTGGCGGCGCTTTTGGCGGTCGCGAAGAGCCTTCGAGATCAGCGACGCGCAGATCGTGATTGCTTGCGAACACGGATTTGAGATGTGGTCGCAAATGGTCGATGCGCTATGGCGTGGAGAAAAATTTCCGTGCATTGAGGCATCTGCGGAAAATCCCTACTTCAAAGTGGTGGACAAGCTCAAGATCAAGGACGAGCGGATACGCTGGAGCTCTATCATGACGGCGCTTCCGGGTCGCATGGGAAAAGCGAATCGCGGTCAGCCGGTCTCGAAACAGAAGCTCGAGGCGTTGATCTGGGGGCTGTATCACCGCAACGCCGCGGTTCGCTGGGTATGCCTCGGCCACTTGGATGCCCATCCGGATGCCTCGGCGGTCCCGCACATCCTCGAGAAGCTCGAAGACCCGGTTCCTCGCGTGCGTTGGCATGCCGTCCACGCACTGGCGTGCGATGCCTGCAAGGATGGTGATTCATTTCTGTCTGCCGAGGTGATAACGCGCCTCGAGGGAGTCTCCCAGACTGACGAGAGCAAGAAGGTGCGCGGGTACGCGTCGCAGGTGTTGGCCGAGCACCGTCCGGTCGATTCACTCTAGCGCTCGAGCAGCCGAACCCCGCCGCCAGGCCCGGGCGTGATGTGCACGAGTTGGCTTGGCTCGCGAATCAGCACCCGATGCCAAACGCCCTTCGGCACGACGATGGCATTGCCGGGAAGCAGCTCCAGCGTCTGTTCCTGGCCCACCGCGTCTTGCTGTCCGTCCGTTTCCAGCACCACGTCGATTCGTCCGGACACGAGGAACAGCAACTCATCGCCATCCGGGTGCATTTCACCCTGGTGTGGCGCGTTGGCGGTCATTGACGGTGCGCCGACGCTGTACCCGTCTACACGCTTTGGCGGCCCGGGTCTGCCAGGCTCGATTTGAAAGGTGCCATCGCGGCGCAGATGGGCGATGGATTGTGAGAGATCGAATACTTCAGTCATGTCAGTACCCAGGTCGTCGGCGTCCACTCGGGTATGGTACCGTCGAAATCCGTCGAAGGAATACACGGGGGGAAGAAGATGATCACGGGTAGTTGCCTTTGCGGGGATGTTGCCTTCGAGATCGACGGCGAGCTTCGGGACATGGCGCATTGCCATTGCTCAATGTGCAGGAAGTTTCACGGCTCGGCCTACGCGACCTTCGGCGTTGCATCGCCCGATGTGTTTCGCTGGACGAGCGGCGCAGACAAGATTGTCTCGTACGTGTCCTCGCCGGGGGGCGGGCGCACGTTCTGTCCCCGCTGTGGTTCCGCGGTTCCGGCGGCGCCCCCCGGTGCGCCGTTTGTGCTCGTGCCCGCAGGTAGCGTAGCCGAAGATCCGGGCGCAAGGCCGAAGCTACATTTCTTCGTCGATTCGAAGGCTCCCTGGTACACGATCCATGATGAGTTACCTCAGCACGCCGAGTGGCCACCGGATTTCGGCGAGGGGAGCGTCGAACGTCCGCTGCGTGAGCCCGAGACGGAAGGCGCCACGGGAGGCAGTTGTCTGTGTGGTGCAGTTGCATACGAATACGATGGCGAGCCCGAGAGGATGCTCCACTGTCATTGCTCGCGCTGCCGTCGCGCCAACAGTGCGGTGCATTCGACGCTGCTCTTCGTCTCAACCGATGCGTTTCGTTGGCTCACGGGTGAAGAGCAGGTCGACAAATACGAGATAGAGGACGCGGTGGTCATGGGATCGGCATTCTGCCGCACATGCGGCTCCCAGATGCCACGCGAGCTTGGGGAGCGTGGCGTCCTCCTCATCCCGGCTGGCTCTCTCGATACCGATCCCGGGGTACGACCGAGCTCGCACATCTTCGTGGGTTCGAAGGCCGTGTGGGTCGACATCCACGACGAGATCCCGCAATTTGCGGAGTATCCGACGAGCTGATGCGCTGATCTTTCCGCGGATTGGGACACGGTGTCAGGTTGGGGTATATTGGCGCGCACGTGGCGTACCCGAGTCGCCGGTGACTCGTGACAAGAACGATAAGAACTAGACAGGAACGAATACAACCCAAGGCAGACACCATGAGCTTGCAGGCAACCCGTGCGCACCACGACGCGGCCCTATGTGATGGCTTGGCGCTGGGGACGGATATCGAGGACCCTGGGCATTCGTCGACCGCTCAGGAGCGGGCGTGCTCGGTACCCGTTTGTAGATTACCCGACGCAGTGCTGCGGAATACGTGGAGATGATTTACGACTTGCTCGTCCTGATCGGTGTAACGATCGGGGCGCTACTCCCCATAGCGAATCCGTTCAGCACGGCACCCGTGTTCGTGACTCTGACTCGCCAGATGACGCCCGATCGTCGAGCTCAGCAAGCACGCATGGCGTGCATCTATATGACTTCGGTGCTGGTCGGCGCGCTGTTGATCGGCGCCGCGGTGATGCTGTTCTTCGGAATCTCGATCCCTGCGCTTCGGATTGCCGGTGGGCTGGTGGTGGCGCGCGTCGGATTCGCGATGCTGAATCCGGAGCCGGAAGAAGAGCTGAGCGACGAGAGCAAGCGCGAGGCTCTGGACAAGCGCGACATTGCTTTTACGCCGATTGCCATGCCATTGCTGAGTGGCCCCGGCTCCATTGCGGTGACCATCAGCATCGCGACGGAAGTGGATCGCCCGCTCGAATACGTCAGCGTCGCGGTGGGCATCGTGGTGGTCGCTCTGATTTCCTGGGTGATCCTGCGCGGGTCGACGCAGGTCGTCAAAGTGCTCGGGGTCACCGGCATGAACGTCATCACCCGTCTGATGGGATTCATTCTGGTTTGCATCGGCGTGCAATTCATCGCCACGGGATTGGTCGAGGCGATCACCCATGAACTAGTGGTCGCCGCCGTACTGCAGTCCTATCAATAGATGCTGTGGCTCGCTAGAGAATTCTGATATCCCGTAACCAGATCAGCTCGCACGCGCCGTTGCCGGTATCGTCACGCGTCAGCGAGCTCTGCCAACGCCAGCCGTCATCGGCACGGATTTTCACCAGATAACCGTCGAACTCGATCAGGTCGCCAGGGCCCACGTCATCGAGCACGCCCGCAACCAGGGGATTTGCCGGAATGAAGTGCATGTTGGCGCTGTTGCGTTCGATCTCACGGCGCGGAATGGGGAATGCATCGACGTGCCAGAAATAGAAGCGGCCACGCTGGCTGATGTCGATGTCGGCGAGGACCGATTCATCGGACATGGGTCCCCAGCCGAGTACGAGGTCTGTAGGGGAGAGCTCGGTCTCGCGGCCGAAGTGGTAGTCCTCGCGGGCGAGGACCCGTGCTTTGCCCTTGAAGGAGGCGAGCGCGGAGATGGCGTAGCCCTCTCGTTCGAGCCCGTTGCCGGACACGCCGACCTCGCGCTGGATGGGGGCTTCCGGGGCAAGCACACCGGGGCCGTAGGAATTGAACCCGTGCGGCTTGAGGAACCACCCCCCGATGCCGATGAGGGCGGCAACCAACAGCAGGTTGCGCACTGGTGAAGTCCTTGCGGGATGACTGTCTGACAGTCTAGTCAAGCGCCTGTGATAGGAATGGGACCTGGCGCACGCGTCAGGAACGTGAGTTCAAGCTGGACAGCGCACGAGTCGTCGTCGGCTCGGCGAGCTGGCTTCGATCTTCAGGGCTGTGAACGCACCGTGACCTTTGATCGGTTGGCTGCCGACGCAGAAGGGTTCGAGCTGCTTCGTTAGGCGGACGCGGAGCCGAAGTCGGACATGCCATAGCGTTTCTGTCACTATCCGGTCCCGTGAGTGAAGTCACCACCGCAACCGGCGAACCCGGACATCGTGCGACTTCGGCTGCCGCCATCGGAGAAGCGGGGGCGGAGCGACTGACGCTCGGCGTCATCTGGGCCTACTCGCTGCCCCGGATCGGCTTTGGGATCATGGGGTTGCTGTTCGGCACCTATCTCATGAAGTTCTCCACCGACGTGCTGCTCATCGCGCCGGCGGTGATGGGCATGTTGCTGGCGGGATCGAGGCTCTGGGATGCCGTAACGGATCCCATGGCGGGATATCTTTCGGATCGAACCCGTTCGCGTTATGGGCGACGTCGGTCCTGGATGTTTGCCTCCGCCATTCCCACGGGGCTCGGGCTGGTGTTGATCTGGTCGCCCCCGTTTGGGTTGTCGGCAGAGTGGCTGGTCGTCTGGATGGGCTTTGCACTGCTCGTCTACGAAACCGCCAGCACGGCATTCAACGTGCCCCACGGCGCCATGGGCGTCGAGCTCACGCCGAATTATCACGAGCGGACGCGTCTCTTCGGCTGGAGTCACATGATCGGCGTGATCGGCATGATCCTCGGGCTGATCTCGCTTCAGTTCATGAACATGTCGGACGACAAGCGCGCGTTCGCCGTCGGGCTTTCGCTCGTGGCAGGTGCGACGGTGGTGCTGTTCGTCATCTGGTCGACATGGCTTCTGCCTGAACGAGCGGATTATCAGGGTCGGGGCGGGCAGAGCCCCTACAAGTCCTTCGCCGACGTATTCCGCAACAAGCATGCGCGGCTGCTTCTGATCGTGTTCGGCATCGAGACCTTCGGTGCTGCCAGCATCGGCATGCTGGCTCCGTACCTGCTCGAGTACGTGATTGGCATGCAGGCGATGTTGGTGCCTGTTCTGATCACCTATGCGGTACCTCAGTTCATATTCACACCGATGTGGATTCGCCTCTCACGGAGGTTCGGCAAGAAGCGGCTGTGGGTGTTCGCCATGTGGCTCTCGGCCATCACGTTCGTCGGGTTCTTCTTCCTCACCGAGCCGGGACCGCTCGTCTGGATCTGTGCATTCGGCATGGGTTTCGCCGGCGGCTGTGGCGCCGTGGTCGCACCCGCCATCAAGGCAGACGTCATCGATTACGACGAGTATCTGACTGGCGAGCGCAAAGAGGGCGCCTATCTCGCCGTATGGAATCTGGTGCGCAAGGGAGCGGGTTCCGTTACCGCGCTCATCACTGGCCTCGTCCTGCAATTCTCCGGTTTCGAGCCCAATGTCGCGCAGTCCGAGGAGACTCAGATGGCCATTCGGATCATGTTCGGTCTGTTGCCGGCAAGTTGCTACGTCGTCGGCACGCTGCTCTTCATGCGCTTCAGCTTCAACGAGGCCGAGCACGCCGAGGTGCGCGAAGTGTTAGCGGCGCGGGCGTCGGCCGCGGCTGACTGAGGGACGCTGCCAGGCACCGCGTGCCAGGCACCGCCTGCCGCGATATGATTGCGCCCCAGCTCTGACATCCTCGGCGCATTGCTGCCGCAAGGACTACACGAGCCGCCGTTTAAATTCAGCAACCTCGGGACCGTCACCGCCTGCATGCGCGGGCAGTGGTCTTATTTTTTCGGGGCATCCAGTGCAGACGACCGTCGAGGACACACCCGCAACATCCCATCCTGGACTCGTGCCGGCGGACAAGTCCCTTTTCGCCTCGCTGAAGAACCGGGATTACTTCTATCTGTGGATCGGGATGGTGGGCTCGGCGTTCGCCATGAACATGCAGCTCATCGCCCAGGGCTGGCTCGTCTACGAGATGACGCTATCGGCGGTGAATCTGGCCTGGGTGACGATGGCCTTCACATTGCCACAGGTTCTGTTCTCGCTCGTCGGCGGGGTGCTCGCGGATCGGCTGCGTAAGAAGCCGGTCATCATGTCCTGCCAGGCACTCAATGGCGCCGTGACCCTCGCGATGGCGTTCGTCGTCATCTCCGGCAACGTGACGTTCTGGGACTTCATCTGGGTGGGGTTTCTAAACGGTACGCTGCTCGCGCTGTCGATGCCCGCGCGCACGGCGTTCATTCCCGAGATCGTGGGCGAAGCGTTGATGTTCAATGCCATGGCGTTCAACACCGCGTCGTGGAATCTCGCCCGGATTCTCGGCCCCGCCCTCGCCGGGTTCATGATCGCCATGTTCGCCGGCGGTGACACCAGCTCCGAGTACGGTGTCGGGCTCGTGTACTTCGTGCTCTCTGCGCTCTATTTCGTCTCCTCGTTCACGGTGCTGTTGATGAAGCACGGGGGCGAGCCCTTGCACGATGGCGAGAAGAGTCCACTTCATGACATTCAGGATGGCATCAAGTACGTGATTCACTCGCCTATCGTGGGAGGACTGATTCTGCTCTCCATCATGCCGTTTCTGTTCGGCCTGCCGGTGAATACGCTGCTGCCTGCGTTCAACATCGACGTGCTGGCAGGCGGTCCCGAGGATCTCGGGATTTTGATGGCGGCCATGGGCATCGGCGCCATCGCGGGCTCCCTTACCCTCGCCAAGCTCGGCGACCTGCGCCGCAAGGGTTTCTGGCTGTTTGCTTCCTGCATCGGCTGGGGCGTAGCGGTGGCGATGCTCGGCCTCACCGACACGCGTTTTTGGGCCATGTTGACTGTCGGCGTCGTGGGCTTCAGCTCTGCGCTCAATATGTCGATGAACCGAAGTCTCGTGCAACTCGAGGTCTCCCCGGCGATGCGTGGGCGCATCATGTCTATCGACATGATGTCCCACGGACTGATGCCCCTCGGGCTGCTCCCGATCAGCATCGTTGCCGAGAGAGTAAGTGTGCAGGCGGGGCTCGCCGTGAGTGGCGTGCTGCTCGCAGCCATCACCGCAGGGCTGTGGCTGGTCATGAAACAGGTTCGGCGTATCGACATGGGGTTCGAACCCGTTCCTTTGGCGGTGTTGACACAGCCGGAAATTCGGCCGCGCGCATGAGCGAAGCGTCAGGCTCGATCGGCTGGTTGGATCGGGTGAGATGGTACAGTGGTGCCCGGCACCATTTTATGGCTTCGCCACAAAAAAAAAAGAAGCCCCGCTTTCGCGGGGCTTCCCCTTTAATCAGGTGCCGCAGGTTGATCCGAAGATCACTACTGCGAGTCGCCTAATCTTTGCTGGCTGTTTCAACGAATGCCTTCGACGAAAGTTGCCAGCGGCCGACTCATTGAGTCCGTTGTTTAACGACGCCCTGGTGAACGTCCCCCCGCATTGAATCGATCGTCGTCCATCGCGAGGATTCAGGCGATTGGTTTGAGGATTCCGGATCCTCTCCTGCCGAAGCAGGACCTCTCACCCTTGAGCCACCGGTGCCGCCGGCGACTCTGCCCTGGCTGAGGGCTTTCGGATTTCCGGTTGGTTCCTCCCTCGAGAGGGAGCAGCTTTCCTTTCATCCGATGGGTTATATATTACTCAGATGGTCGCGTTCGTAAACTGAAACGGATGCAGGTTCAGGTGGAAAACCTGTGACTAGTCTGTTGTCAATTTGTTGATATGTGGATAAGTCGAAGATTTTCCCGAGCGCGGAGAAAAATGGTGCCAGGCACAATTTTTTCGGCTCGCGCCACAAAAGAAAGGAGAAAATCGTGCCAGGCACAATTTGGAGAAAATCGTCAGGTACAATTATTTGGTGGGTGGTTGGTGGTGCCAGGCACCGACTTTCTGGCTCGCGTCAGAAAGGAAAAAAAGAAAACCCCACCGAAGTGAGGCTTTCCCTTAATCAGGTTCTGCAGGTTAATCCGTAGATCACTTCTGCAAGTTGCCCGATTGCCGATGTTCTTCGTTCGAACGTCTTCGGTGAAGAGCACCAGCCGCCGACTCATTGAGTCCGTTGTTTAACGACGCTCTGACGAACGTCCCCCCGCGTCGAATCGATCCAATCCATCGCGAGGATTCAGGCGAGCGGTCTGGAAACCCGGATTCCCCCCACGTAAGCAGGTCCTCTCGCCCTTGGAGCCACCGGGCCACCGATGACTCTAACCCCGGCTAAGGGCTTTCGGATTTCGGGTGGGTTGCTCCCTCGAGAGGTAGCAGCCTCCCAGCCATCCGATGCATCAATCCTACTCGAACCGGCGCGTGGGTAAACTGAAACGGCCGCAGGTTCAGGTGGATAAGTTGTGCGCACTTTGTGAGCAGTCTGTGGATATGTGGATAAGTCCGCGATTTCTCGGTAACGCCGGCCGATTCGGACAATTCAAGCCGGCGTGAGAGCGACGGGAAGCACATCGAAGCCGCGCAACGTGTTGTGCAGCCGCCGCACGGGCTCGCCGTCGAGCTCGATCGCGGCGACATGGCGTGCAAGTGCGCCGAGAAGACATTCGGCCTCGAGTCGGGCCAGCGACTGACCGACACAGGCGTGGATACCGCTTCCGAGGCCCACGTGCCCAGCGACCTTTCTTTCAATGTCGAATTTTTCCGGATCCTCCCAACGCCTGGGATCACGATTCGCCGCACCGAGGAAGAGCAATATCTTGGCGTGAGCGGGTAAGTCGGCGCCGGCGAGGTTCACGCGACGGGTCGTTGTGCGAAAGAAGGTTTGGGCCGGACTTTCGAGCCGTAATCCTTCATCGAACGCCGATCTTGCGAGTCCCGGATCTTCGCGCAGGCGCTGCCATTGCTCGGGATGGGTGGCGAAGCAGTAGATCGCGTTCCCGAGTGCGATGACGGTCGTGTCCAAACCGGCTGATAACAGTGAGCGCACGAGCAGGGCCGCCTCGTCCTGGGTGAGCTCTCCATCGTCCGCCGCCTGATAGATCTGTGCGCCAAGGCCGGTCTCGGAGAGAATCTCGCGAGAGCAGTGATGGGCAATCCACTCCCGCACGGGCTCTGCCTGCGCCATCGCATCGTCGAACAGCCGATTGCGGGGACCGAGGGCGTTGAACACCATGTTTCCGTAGGCGAGGAGGTTCTCGCGTCCGTCGGCGGGAAGGCCCACCGCGTCGGCAAAGACCTTCAGCGGAAAAGCCTGGGCGAGAGATTCGATGGCATCGAATCTCACACCATGCTTTGCCCCTTGGTCGCCAGCCACCAGCGCTCCGACCAGCCTCTCGGCTTCCTGTTGGAATGTCTCTCTCAACACCTCGATGGCCCGCACCGAGAGGACTCGCGTGAGCACGGCACGCGCCCGGGTGTGCTCCGGAGGATCTGCCTCGAGGATGATGCTCGGGGGCCGCCACGGCGCTTCCTTGCGAAAGTCCGAAAGACCCACACCTGCCGAAGAGCAGAACGTCTCCCAGTCTCGCAGCGTCGCGTGCACTTGCTCGAAGCGCGCCGTGGCCCAGAGTTCGTAACGCTCCAGCCACACCACGGGACCGGCCTCTCGAATCCGCTCGTGATACGGATAAGGCTCGCTCAAGAATTCATCCGAGAATGGATCGAGGTCGAGCCGGGGCTCAACGGCGGAGTCGAGACGCTCTGGCACCGTTCACCCCTCGCTGCAGTAGTCGCGGAAGCGCTTGTGGACCTGCGCTCCGGTGAAGGGAAATGGCGGCCGCTCCTGGGGTTCGCGCGTAACCTCGCACCAGATGAATCTCGGACCCCCCGTGGCAGTGAAGGCAACGTCCGAGCTCTCTGTGAGGGTCTCTACCCCGGAAAATCCTTCGAGGGCCGCCACCAGCTGTGGCCAGACCACCGACCGGGAAGGCGAGGGCAGCTCGCCAGTGTACTCGTAGGTGCCGTTGTCCATGACGGCAATCGTCAGATTCTCCGGGCGGGCATTCGATATGGTCACCAGCGATCCCAGATTCATGATCAGGGCGCCGTCCCCGCAGATGGCGAGCACCGGACGCGAGGGATGTGACAGCGCAACGCCAAGGGCCACGGCGCTCGCCATACCCATCGGACCCGTGAGATAGAGGTGACTCGGATGGTCCCCGGAGGCATAGAGCCACACCGTCTGGCTGCCGATGTCGCTCACGATGAGCGCTTCGTCGCGGTGTGCCGCCTCGGCAAGTTGGGCGATGGCTTCGAGCTGGGTCGGTGGATCGCTCATCGTCAGAGCCCGTCCGGCGGCATGTCCAACAACAGCAAGGCCGGTTCCTGTGCCACCTCCGCGCGCTCCAACAGGTTCGAAACGAGCCCCGCTTCGCCGCGAAAGTCGCGCCAGGATACGGCGAAGGGATTGATGGCGCTGTTCACCGCGTTGAAGTACTGATACTTCAACACGTCATAGCGGTTCTTGTCATAGAAGTTGCCGCGATGGCTGACGACGATGAGAAACGGGGTCTTGTAGTTCACGCAAAGCGTTGCGTAGCAGCCCAGCGAATTCAGAAATCCGACGTTTTGCACCAGCACCACGGCGCGACGTCCGGCCATGGCGACACCGGCTGCAATACCGAGACACTCCTCCTCGCGGGCCGCCGCGATGTGACGGATGCGATTGTCGTTGTCGAGATCACGAATGAGCGGAACGAGGTAGCCGTCAGGCACGCTTGCGACAACGTGGACGTTGGCCTCGTGGCATTGCGTGATGAAGGTGCTTCGATCGCCCATCGTCACTCACGCAGATACTTGTCGAACCAATCGACGACGGCAGTCGTGGCCCGAATGCGATTCGCGGTCTTGCGAAACCCGTGGCCCTCGTCCGGAAAAAGAACGTATTCCACCGGTATGTTGCGCTGCCTCAGATTCTCCACCACCTGCTCCGCCTCGACGACGGGCACGTTGGTGTCGTTGGCCCCGTGCAGAACGATGGTCGGTGCTCGCACCTGGTCGATGCGGTGAATGGGCGACAGATCCCGAAGGAGCTCGCGCTCGGTGTCGGGATCTCCGTATTTGATCTTCGATACCGCCGCCATCCATGGCTCGGTGTGCGCGAAGAAGGTCTCGAAGTTGACGATGCCAAAGAGATTGGCACCCGCGGCAAAGAGCTCCGGATAGAAGGCGAGACCCACCATGGTCATGTAGCCGCCGTAAGAGCCACCCATGATCCCGATGCGCGCCGGATCGGCAATCTCGCGCTCGACGACGCATTTCACACAGGACTCGATGTCCTTGATGGCGTCGAAGCGCAGCAGGCCGTTGTCGAGATTCACGAAACGTTTGCCGAACCCGGAGGATCCGCGCACGTTCGGAGCAAATACGCCGATCCCCTTGGCAAGAAGCGCTTGATAGTCACGGTTGAATGCAGGGCGCTCCTGGCCTTCGGGTCCGCCGTGGAAGCTGAGCACCACAGGCACCGGCGCATCGCTGCCTCGGGGCAGATAGAGCCAGCCGGAGAGTTCCAATCCGTCGTGAGCTTCAAACTGCACGAGCTCGGGCTGGATGAGATTCGCGAGCACGATTCCCGCGTGGGGGCTTTCGGTAAGTTGTCGAAGCTCCGGTTTCTCGACGTCCACCACCCAGACGTCGGCTGGGTGCGTGGCACCCGCCACCGTCATCGCGAGGTGTCGCCCGTTCGAAGAAAAATCGAGAGCGAGCGCCAGCTCGCCGGGGAGCGATGGTCCCGAACGGACGGCGCCGCTATCCAGATCGATGAACTCGAGGGTGGTGCGCCCCGCAACGTTCCACAACACCGCCGCGGTGGTCTTGTCGGGACTCAGCTTGAATTCCTGAACGTCCGCGTCGTCGCGCTGTGCAACGATTTCCTCGGATTCGATCTCATGACGGTCGTTGATCGCGAGCTTCGCGAGCACGATGCGATCCCCTGCGCGATCCGACCACAGGTAGATCTCGCGGTCACTTGCGAACTGTCCACCGCCGAAGCTTCCTGGACCGTCATGTGGCGTCAGGTGCAGTTCCTGGTTCGTCTCGAGGTCGATGAGGAAAAGATCGCTGTCGCTGCGGTTGTTCACGCGATGGAGCACGGCTCGCGTGTTGCTGGGGCTGATCTCGGTGATTCCACCAATGCCGGGGTTTGTTGCGACGAGCCTGAGCGCGTCCCTATCCATATCGTATATGCAGGCATCCACCGCGCTCGCTTCACGTCGATTGGATCTGATTGCAAGCAGGCTACCCTCGCGGTTCCACGATCCCAGCCAGTTGTTCGTGGTTCCGCCGTCGGTGATTCGACGCAGCTCGGTGCCGTCGGGGCGAACCAGGTAGACCTGGGTATTCATTCCGCCGCCGGGTGAGAGGGAAAATGCGATCCAATCCCCGCGTGGGGACCACTCGACGTTGCCCACCTGATCGTCCAATGCGGTGATCTGCGTGGGCCAGCCTCCCGTCGCGGGCACGGTCCACACCTGCGGCAGGCCGGAGAGATCGGCAACGAAGGCTACCTTCTCCCCATCGGGGGAGAAACTCGGATACAGGCACGAGCCAACCCGCGCCATCCGTGAGACGAGGGCTTCGACGTCGTCAGGAGTGTCTAGAGAATCGGAAGTGTCGGAAGATCTGCCTGTCATGGAGGTTCCCTCTCAAATCGCAGCCCGCCTGCATATCCGGGTACGAATAGCACGTAGGAGCGGCTTCCAGCCGCGATCGGGCGCGTAGCGCCCGCTCTCTAGCGTCTCGCGGCTGGAAGCCGCTCCTACATCGCAAAGCGCAACATTGCCGGAGTCATTCATCACGAGCTCTCGTCGTCCGGCGCGTCGATAAAACGCGCGCCGAGCTCGTCGAGCTTCGCGCGCAAACCGTAAATGTCCAGTCCGAGCTCACCTGAGCGAAGCGCCGCGCGCACGGTTGCCTCACGCGCGACTCTCGCTTTCGATTGCTCGAGTGCCCACGCGGCTCGCTCATGGGGCACACGAGCAACGCCGTCATCGTCGGCAACGATCACATCCCCCGGACGAATGCTCATGCCCGCACACACGATCGGCACGTTGACCGATCCGGCAGTCGCCTTCACCGTGCCCTGCGCGGAGATTGCCTTGGACCACACGGGAAAGCCCATCTCGTTCAGCTCCGCCACGTCGCGCACGCCGGCCTCGATCACGAGCCCGATCACGCCCTGCGCCCGCAACGATGTCGCGAGCAGCTCACCGAACATGCCGTCCGTCGAAGGCGAGGTCGTGGTGACCACGAGAATATCTCCGGGCCGACACACTTCCACGGCGGCATGAATCATCAGATTATCGCCGGGGTGCGATAACACCGTGATGGCGGATCCGGCGATGCGAGCGCCGCGCTGAATGGGACGGATTTCCGTGCCGAGCAGGCCCTTGCGTCCCATGGCCTCGTGCACGGTCGCCACGCCGGCATCGGCAAGCTGTCCAACGATGTCTTGATCCGCACGCGCAATATTGCGCACGATCACTGGGCCGTTCATAAGAGCCCCCGCCCCACTCATCGACCCTAGCCTAGTGATTCGGTGCGTGTTTGAAAAGCAGCTCTACTGGCGCGAAGATACAGTGCAATGACGGACTCACGCGGCATACGTTGCATGATGATGCGCGGCGGCACATCGAAGGGAGCCTACTTCGTCGCGTCCGATCTGCCTGGGGATGTCGAAGAGCGCGACGCGCTGCTCCTGCGCATCATGGGCTCTCCCGATCCGCGTCAGATCGACGGCATCGGCGGTGCCCATCCGCTGACGAGCAAGGTGGCCATCGTCAGCCGCGCCGCCAGCGATACCGCGCAACTGGATTATCTGTTTCTGCAGCTCGGCGTCGACGAGGCATTGGTGACGGATCGACAGAACTGCGGGAATCTGCTCGCCGGCGTCGCGCCCTTTGCCCTCGAACGTGGTCTGATCGAGGCCACTGACGATGTGAGTGAGGTGCGCATCTTCATGTGCAACACAGGTGCCGTGGCAACGGCTAAGCTCGAGACGTTGAACGGTGCGCCGAAATATGGCGGCGACACGGCCATTGCCGGGGTACCCGGGACAGCCGCACCGATACGTCTGTACTTCGAGAACATCGCAGGCTCGAGCTGCGGTGCGCTGCTTCCCACCGGCCACGCCGTCGATGAGATCGAAGGGGTTACCTTGACATGCATCGACAACGGCATGCCCGTCATCGTGATGACGGCGCAAGCCATGGGCATTGAGGGCAACGAAACGCCACAGGCCCTCGAAGCGAACGCAACGCTTCGTGAGCGACTCGAGGCCATTCGCCTGGCGGCGGGCCCTTTGATGAATCTCGGGGACGTCAAAGATGCCACCGTGCCGAAGCTCACCCTGGTCTCAGTGCCGCGGGAGGAGGGCAATGTTGCAACGCGCACTTTCATTCCGCACCGTTGTCACGAGGCCATCGGCGTGCTGGGTGCCGTGAGCGTGGCGACGGCTTGCCTGCTGAGCGATACGCCCGCCGCGGAAGTCGCCTCGATCGATGATCCCACTGCGCCGATCCGGCTCGAGCATCCCACAGGCTCCTTCGATGCCGTGATCGACATGGACCCGAAAACGCACGAGGTGAGACGCGCCGGCGTCGTGCGCACCGCTCGCAAGCTATTCGACGGTGTCGTATTTCCGAGGGATTGAAAGGTCGGAAAGGATGGAAAGGATGGAAAGAACGATACCGCCGCCACACTCGAATCCTCATGCACCGACGCTATTCACGCCGCCGGCTAAAGCATGCGACGCACACTGCCATGTATTCGGTCCTGCGCACCGTTTTCCGTTCGCAGACCATCGTGCTTACACACCTCCGGACTCCGGGATAGAGAAGTTCGAGCAATTGCAGGGGCGTTTGGGCCTCGAACGCGCTGTGTTCGTGCAGGCGAGTTGTCACGGCACGGACAACGGCGCCATGGTGGACGCCATCGAGCGTGGAAAGGGGCGCTATGCAGGAGTCGCCATGATCGACGAGTCGTTCACCGAGAAGGACATCGGGTCATTGCACGACGTCGGCGTGCGCGGAACGCGGTTCAATTTCGTCGCGCATCTCGGCGGCGCGCCGGAGCTCGATGTCTTTCATCGAATCGTCGGTCGTGTCGTGCGGTTTGGATGGCACATCGTGTTGCATTTCGATGCGAAGGATCTTGCGAAGTACGCCGATCTGCTGGATTCCATGCCGACCTCGTACGTGATCGATCACATGGCCCGTGTCGACGCCTCGGCAGGTCTTGCACAGGAGCCCTTTCTCGAGCTTCTCGAGTTGATGCGCGATGAACGCTGCTGGGTGAAGATCTCGGGGGCCGAGCGACTGACCGCGAACGGGACACCGCCTTACGACGATGTGGTCCCCTATGCCCAGGCGCTCATCGCGGCCGCGCCCGATCGTGTGCTTTGGGGCACCGACTGGCCGCATCCCAACGTACGTTCGATGCCCGATGACGGTGACCTCGTCGACACGCTCGCGTTGTATGCGCCGGACGAGGAAACACGCCATCGGATTCTGGTGGAGAATCCCGAGCGACTCTACGAATTCGGTTGAGTCGCTACCTGCTCGCCCTACCGCTTGGCGTTGTTGAATGTCTGCACGAGTTTCGTGTAGTCGGCTCCGTTTGGACCCTCGAGGAAATCCTCCTGGCCCAGCAGCTGCGACATTTTCTCACCATGCGCAGCCACCAGATCGTCCGTGTGGGCGCGATAGTCCTCGACGGTGCGCATCATCAGCCGTGTATAGGTGATGTGGCACACGACCCGTTGCCCATCGGTGGTCCGTGGCCAATTGGCGTGCCAGATGTTGCCGTCCCACAGGACGACCGATCCCGCCGGACATTCGATGGCAATCGCCTTGGGCTTATCCGCGGTCTCCTTGGCGTCGGGATGACGGTGCAGCTTGTTGCTCCCGGGGATCACCAGGGTCGACCCACCCGCTTTGGAGTACTCGTCACACGCCCAGCAACCGGTGACGAGCATGTTGTGCACGGGAAACGGCGCCGGCAGCCAGTTGTGGTCGGCGTGCAGCCCGATGGCCTGCGAACCCTTGGGCCGAACGCTGGCCGCCACCTGGCTGATCAGGAAACCGCGACCGACCGAAAATTCCGCCAGAGCCATCAGCTTCGGGTTGAGCACGGCCTCCGGGAACACCGGATCCTTGGCCAGCAACATATTGGCGCCGCCCCCTCCGTTGTCGGGCTTCGCACCCGACAGCTCGAGGATCTTCTCGCGCAGTCGGTCATTGAACTCCGGCGTCGCCGCATTCTCCACCACCGTCCAGCCTTCCTCCGCTAGCTCGCGGCAGTTATCCTTGAGGCCCAGCTCGGCGATTACCGGCGCCAGCTCCTCCGAGATGGCCTCCGGCGGCAGCGTGTCGTGGTAAGCGCGCGGTCTTGCAGTTTCAGCCATGGGTATATCCGTCGTGCCAACACACGCACACTAGCACAACGCACAAGCTAGTCGTGTGCAGAATGCGTGCATCCCGGGGTGAACCACGGTGTCCGGGGATGGAAGACTGGGCGAACGCTCGAGCTGCGACGAATCGCACGCCGCCCAATCACATTCTGAACTGAGGAAGGAAGTACCACGCCTCGAGAGCTCCGATCACGGCGACCCCGATGAACAAGAGACCCACCCAGAAGGATTGAAGGTTGCGATCGCGGAAGAAACAGAACAGCGAGTTGGCGACGAGAACGAGCCCCGCCACCGGCGCGAGCAGAACCAACGCAAGAAAGTGGTACGCGTCACCGTCGGCCACGAAATTCACGTAGAGCAGAGGAGCGGCAACCAGAACGCTGCAGATGATTCGACACAGGGGTGTCAAACTGCGGGGTCTCTGGCTTGTCGGCTCAGGCTGTGGTCCCGAGTCCAAGCGCGAACTCACGGTTCCGTGGGGGTTGTCATTCTGGTGAGATCCTCATCTACACCGATGGCGTGCTGACCGATTGGGCCGACGATCTTGTGCACCATCAGCCCTTCGATGTCTTTCCGCTCGCGTTGCGTGAGCTCTTGCACGAGAGGCCCGGTAACAAAATCCTTATAGGGCTGGCTCGTGTCAATGAATGGCATGATGTACATCGGAGTCACTGCCTTCAGGATCGCACCTCGCCTCTCATCTGTACGATTCACCCCGGCGCGGTGCCAGGTCCGCG